>DATFOL010000426.1:0-5108 GCA_035265545.1 Gemmatimonadaceae bacterium
TCCCGCGCGCCAGGCGAGATCGACCTCGAACCCGCCCCGCGCGCGTAGACCGCTCACGCGACCCTCCGGCCACGCGGCGGGGAGGGCCGGCAGCAACTCCACTTCGCCGGCGTGGCTCTGCATCAGCATCTCGATGATGCCCGCCGCCGCGCCGAAGTTGCCGTCGATCTGAAACGGCGGATGCGCGTCGAACAGGTTCGGGTAGACGCCGCCGCCCTTGTACTCGGTGTCGCGGCTCCCGGTGAGCGTCAGCAGGTTGCCGAGCAGGCGATGCGCGTGGTCGCCATCGTGGAGCCGCGCCCAGAAGTTGATCTTCCACGCCATCGACCAGCCCGTGCCGCCGTCGCCGCGAAATTCCAGAGAGCGGCGCGCCGCGTCGAACAGCGCCGGCGTCGCGCGACGCGTGATCTCACGCCCTGGATGCAGCCCCCAGAGATGCGACACGTGCCGATGCTCGTTCGTCGAGTCGTCGCGATCCTCCAGCCATTCCTGAAGCTGACCGAGCCGGCCGATGCGGTTCGCTGCGATCCGTGCGCGAGCACTCACGAGCTCCGAGCGAAGGCCGGCGTCGACGCCGAGTGTCTGGCTGGCACGAATGACGTTGTCGAACAGATCGCGAATGATGGCGTGGTCCATCGTCGGCCCCATCACGAGACCACCCTGCTCCGGCGAATTGGAGGGCCCCGACACGAGCCTGCCCGATCGAGGGTCGACGGTGAGCTGATCGAGAAAGAACAGCGCGGCGCCACGCATCACCGGATACGCCGTGTCGGCGAGGAAGGCGCGACTGCCGCCGTACTCCCAGTGCCACGCCAGATGCTGCGCGAGCCACGCGCCGCCGGTGGGCCAGATGCCGTGGTCGGACTTGTTGATCGGCGCCGTGCCGCGCCAGAGATCCGTGTTGTGGTGCAGCACCCAGCCGCGCGCGCCGTAGTGTTCGCGCGCGGTCGATCGCCCCGTCTCCGAGACGTCGCGCAGCATGTGGAACAGCGGCTCCGCGAGCTCGGCGAGATTCCCTGGCTCTGCGAGCCAGTAGTTCATCTCCGTGTTGATGTTGACGGTCCACTTGCTGTCCCACGGCGGCGTGTTGGTGTCGTTCCACAGCCCTTGCAGGTTCGCTGGCTGGCCGCCTGGACGACTCGAGGCGATCAGCAGATAGCGGCCGTAATGGAAGAGCAGCGCCGCGAGCTGCGGATCATCGTGCTGCTTCGACCGTAGCACGCGCTGGTCGGTCGGCACGTCGTTCGGTGCGCTGCTCCCGAGGTCGAGCCGCACTCGGCGGAAGAACGCCTGGTGATCGGCCACGTGTGCCGCGAGCATCGCGGCGAACGATCTGCCGCGCGCACGAGCGATGCTCGCGTCGTTGCGCGCGAGTGGGTCGCCCGACACGTCCGCGTAGCTCACGAAGTTCGTCGCGGCCGCGACCACGAGCGTCGCCGATGTCGCGCCCGTGACGGTCGCCGACGTGTCGTCGAGCACCACGCGCCCACCATCGGCGCGCACGAGCACGCGGGCCTCGAAGCGGATCACGCCATCCTCGACCATCCCCTGCATCGAGAGCTGGTCGGCGCCTACCGCCTTGCGCAGGTGCCAGCGGTGCGCGCTCGTTGGCGTGACGGCGAACGACAGGCTCCCCGGGCGATCCGCCGTGAGGCGCACGACCACGACCTGATCCGGATGGCTGGCGAACGTCTGCCGAGTGTAGCGCACCCCGCCGACGAGGAAGCGCGTGGTGACCATGGCGCTGTCGAGATCGAGCTCGCGATGGTACTCGGTCACGGACGCCGAATCGATCGTCGGAAAGTCGATGCGGAGGTCACCGAACGCCTGGTACGCGCGCTGCCGCAGCGGCGCGCTCATGAAGTGCACCTGCGCCAGCGCCTCGGCCTCCGCCTGACGACCCGCGTAGAGCAACGCACGGATCTGCGAGAGCTGGCGACGCGCACCGGGACGCGCATAGTCGTGCGGGCCTCCCGTCCAGACCGTAGCCTCGTTGAACTGGACGCGTTCCCGCGTCGGTCCGCCGAACACCATCGCGCCGATTCGGCCGTTACCGACGGGGAGGGCTTCCACCCACTGCGTCGCTGGTCTGTCGTACCAGAGCGAGAGCGGCTTCGCGACGGACTGCGCCGGCAACGACGCGGACCCGCCGGCGATCAGGCAGGAAGCGAGGAGGATGCGGTGAACGGCTCGCATGGCAGAATGCTTGGGCTCGAGTGCGAGGCGGCGAGTCAGGGACACACGGGAAAGGCCGCAACGCTCTGAGTCGTTGCGGCCTTCTCGGTTCGGTGTATGGGCCTGGGTAGAGTTGAACTACCGACCTCACGCTTATCAGGCGTGCGCTCTAACCACCTGAGCTACAGGCCCTCTCGGGCTGAGCTTGGAAAATTAGCCAGCGCACGGAATCGAGTCAACGTGCGCCGGCCTCGTGCGAGGGTGCCCTCGATCACCGCGTCGACGTCGATGCGCCACCACGCAGGACGAGCGCGACCGTCGGATCGAGCGGGTACCGACCGAATTTCGCCCCGTAGATCGCCAGCCCTCCCGGCAGGGCATCGGATACCTCCAGCCGCACGAGGAACGTCCCCGTGCGCGATGCCTCGTCGAGCGCTGCTGCCGGAATCGGCACGCGCAGCAGCTCGCCGTAGGAGCCAGCCTCGCGAAGAAATCGGTCGCGGAGCTGCGAGTGCCAGGACAGGATGCCTCGGTGATCGGCTGGGTCGTCCGCGAGCTCGTACCGACCCGCGAGCTTGCCGTTGATCCACGCCGTCACGGCGCTCGGGTACTTGCGCTCTCCGGTCATCGGATAGGCGTTGCGATTCCGACTCGGGTCGTGCAGCCCGCCACCACGCATGTAGTCTCCGCCACCGGCCGCGGTCGTGTCGCGGTCCTTGCCATAGAGCTGCTTCGCCGATGCCTCCACCAGAAAGCTTCCCTGCTCCACTTCGGCCCTCGTGAGACCCGACGGCCACGCGAGGCGGTACTCCACGTGTCCCGAGCCCGCGCCGTTCACTTTGAGTCCGTCGAGCACCGTCCAGCGTTTGCGCGACCATCGCGCGTCGCTCACGTCGCGCGCGGCCACGGTCGACGTGCGCACGCGGCGACCGTCGGCCTGCCTGCGCTCGGCGCGCGACTGTCCCTCCACGACGAAGGTCGTGAAGTTGTGGTGTAGCACCGCTCCGCCGCGATCCTCCAGCCGCACCGCGAGCACGGCGACCGCAGACTCGTCCGGCATCGTCACGGGGAGCGGTGCCAACGCCTCGGACATGTAGGGGCGGAACGCGACTGCGCGCGTGCCGCTCGCATAGCTTCGGCGTTCACCGAGTGAGTTCCAGCCATGGAGCTCCCAGCGCAACACCAGTGAATCGCCTGCCGGACGATCGTCGGCGAGCAGCGAGGCCCACAGCGGCACGGACACTGTTTCCCCCGCTCGTGTCGCGGTGCTGAGCTCACCGCCCACCGCCACGTAGTACGGCGAGTGGAAGTCGCGCAGCGACATGCCCGGCACGAGCTCGCCAACGCCCGTCTCCTTGTTCGTACGATCGAAGCGCCAGTACCCGTTCCACTCGTTGATGACGTCGTGATGCTCGGTGTACAGCCATCCCGCGAGCACAGGGTGGCGACGGAATGCGTCGACCGCGCGATGATAGTCCCAGCTGTAGTCGACGTCACCCGTGCTGCCCGTATAGCCCCATACGTTGCCGAACTCCGAGTTCATCATCGGCTGGCGCGCCTGCCGATAGCCCTTCTCGAAGTTCCACGTCGACCCGGCGAAGGTGCTGTCCGCAATGAGCCGCACGCGCTCCTCCCACTGCCAGCCGGGGAGATACTCGTGCCACGAGTTGATGTCGGTCTCCGTGTGCCCGCGTCCGCAGCAGGGCGAGTTGTCCTCCACCAGCCGCGTCGAGTCGAGCGACTTCGCGAGCCGCACCGACTCGATCACGCGGCGCTGGGTCTCCGGCAGGTACACGTCCTTGCCATCCACCTTCGAGACCAATCCCCACGCTTCGTTGTACGCGATCCATGAGAAGATGCTCGGATGGTTGTAGTCGCGGTCGATCATCGCGCGCATCGCGTCGTCGTGCTCGCGAAACGCCGTGTCCGTGGGTGGTCCCCACCAATTCGGGACGTCGGCCATGATCAGCATTCCGAGCTTGTCGGCCCAGTACAGCTTCCTCGGCGTCTCGATCTTGATGTGCTCGCGCAGGCCGTTCAGGCCGATCTGTCGCGCGCGAAGGATCTCCATTCGCGTGAAGGAGTCGGTCGGGAAGGTGTAGAAGCCCGTGGGGTGATACGCCTGATCGAGCGCGAGCTGCAGATACACTGGCTTCCCGTTGATCGCGACGTAGGGATGCTGGGTGCCGGGCAGGTTCGCCACCGAGATCGAGCGCATGCCGAAATAGGTGCGCACCGAATCGGGGACGACGCCGTCCCCCGTCACGCTGGCGCTCACCTCGTGCAGGAACGGATCGTCGAGCGACCAGAGACGCGCGTTCGGCAGTCGGAGCTCGAAGCGCGCGGTGGTTGCGCCACGCCGGATGCGCTGCGAGTTGGTCGGCGCGCCGGCGACGTTCGTCACCGCGACGCGCAGCGTCACGTCGCGCGCGGCGGGCTCGGCGAGCCGCGCGTCGACGATCGCGACGCTGCGCCGGAGGTCGGGTGTGAAGTGCAGTGCTGCCAACGGTGCAGTGCCTCGTGCCTCGAGATACACCGTCTGCCAGATTCCGCGCGCCTGTCCGTACCCCTGCTTACCCTCGAGCTTGAACGGGTGCGGACGATCGTCGACGCGCATTACCACGCGCTGCGGCGTGCCAGGTCGCGCAGCGGCGGTGAGCTCGACCGAGAATGGGACATAGCCGCCCTGATGCTCACCGACCTTCGCGCCATCCAGCCACACCGAGGTGCGCCAGTCCGAAGCCCCGACGACGAGGAACACGCGGCGTCCCCGCCACTGCTCCGGGATCGTGATCGACCGCGCGTACCACCCGATTGCCGTGCTGTCGAGAACGCCGGAGAGCGGCGACCCCCACGGGAACGGCACGAGGATCGACCGAGGCGACGGAAAGCGACCGCTGTTCCACCCGCTCCGCTCCCCCTCGTCCCGCGGA
>DATFOL010000427.1:0-9434 GCA_035265545.1 Gemmatimonadaceae bacterium
GAGTGCCAACTGCGCATTGCCGACGGCGACGACCGAGCGGAGCGAATCGGAGAGCGTCGCGACGCCAGCGCGCGTGCGCGCGATGGACGCCTTGAGCTGCTCATCGGCCTGCTCGAGCTGCGCACGCGCCGCCGCCTCGGATTCGCGCGCGGCGAGAATGCTGTAGTACTGCGTCTTGACTTGCAGCGCCACGTTGAACCGCTGGCTCACTTCGTTCGCCTCGGCGGCGCCGACCGCGTAGCGCGTTCGCCGTACCTCGGCAAACCGGCGTCCGCCATCGAACAGGTTCACCGTGGACGAGATCCCCGTGCTGTAGCTCCACGGCTGCGGCGCGAGGTAGGGCACCAGCCGTCCCTGCGAGTCGAAGCGGTCGCCGGACTGGTTGACCTGTCCCATCGTGAAGTTGAGGCTCGGGAAGAGCGCGGCGCGCGCGGCCTTCACTCCAGACTCGGCCGAGCGCACCTGTCCGCGCGCCTGGACGGCAGCGAGCGCGTTCTGCTGGGCGCGCGTGAGGGCCTCGCGGAGGGGGATCGGCTTCGCGGCGAGGCTGTCCGGCGCCTGGGCGCGCAGGAGGACGGGAGCGAGAAGGAGCGCGACGGCGCTCCTGAAGATTATGGAAGGCATCATTGCTACTTACCGCAGGGAGGCTTGAGGCGTTTGCGCTCGGCCGCGTGCCGGGCGGCTTCGTCCTTTCGGCGCGCCTCGAGTCGGGCGTGCTGATCGGGCGTGAGAAGTCGGTCCATGTTCACGCGCGAGGCCGCCTTGATGGAATCGAGCGCGGGCTGGACGGTCTTCACCACGCTGTCCATCTGACAGTTCCGATCGTCGAGGATCGAGTCCATGACCGGGCGCTGCTGCGCGGTGATGCCGATGTCCTCGTAGAACGCCGCGCGTCGCTGCGCGGGGGTGAGCTCCCCCTGCCGGAAGACGCGGTCGGCGGAGAAGCCGAGCACGCCGCCGACGAGCAGGGCGCCGAGGAGAAAGGCGAGAGCCTGTTGCTTGGGACGCTCCATGGGCGATCTCAGTGCGACAGGATGTAATTGATCGTGGCGTCGCCGTCGGGGATGGACGACGAGCGCGCCGCGGTCTCGACGGAGGGCGGTGCGGCGGAGATGACGCTCGCATAGGCATTACGGGCGTCGAGCTGGCGGGTGTGGAACACCGCCGCGCCGGCGACGAAGACCAGCACGGCCGCGGCGGCGAGCGCCGGTCGCGCCATGCCGGCCAGTGCCGACCACCAGCCCTCGACCTGCCCGCCGCGCGCCACGTGGGCGAGGATGCGTGCCTCCAGCGACTCCCAGTAGCCCGGGTCGCTCGGCGGCACGTAGTGCACGCGCAGCGCGTCGGTGAGCTCCAATTCGCTCGGCGTCCAACGATGGTCGGTCATGGCGTACTCCTGATATTCTGCAGAAGCCGGCGGAGGGTGGCGCGGGCGTGGTGAAGATCGGAACGAGCAGTGCCTTCGGGGATCCCGAGCGTTCGCCCGATCTCTCCATGGGTGAAACCTTCGACGTCGTGCAGTACGATCACGGCGCGCTGTCGGTCGGTGAGGTGCAGAAGCGCCTCCTGGAGCCGCTCGCGCAGCTCGCCCGACTCCGCCGGATCGCGAAACGGGAGTGCGATGTTGTCGGGCAGCTCGTCCGCATCGCGAACCTTCCGGCGGCGCACGAGATCGAGCGCGGCATTCGCCATGATCCGGTACAGCCACGCCCCGAATGGCTGGTCGGGACGAAACCGGTCGAGCGCGCGGTGCGCGTGAAGAAAGCCTTCCTGCACCGCGTCTTCCGCGTCCTCGTGGGAGAGGACGATGGCACGGACGACACTGTAGGCCCGCCGCTGGTGAAGCCGGACGAGCGCGGAGAACGCCTCGTCCGACCCACGCTGTGCCGCGATCACGATGGCACGCTCCGTCGGCGCACCGTCAATCGGTGCGAGCATTGACGGAGTCTCCGGCGTCGTGGTCGCGAGCATGGCCATGGTGGGGTGACGTCATTGCTTCTACGGGGCGCGGGATCGGACTGTTGACCGCTCAGCCGGCGGCTGGGATCCCGCCGAGTCCCAGCGAGTCGGCGGCGCCCCGCATGGCGCCGATGACGAAGTCGATGTGCTCGTCCAGATCGACGCCCAGGTCGGCCGCGCCGGCGACGACGTCGTCGCGGTTCACGCCGCGTGCGAATGCCTTGTCCTTCATCTTCTTTCGCACGGAGCGGGCGTCCACCTCGTGTACGCTGCGCGACGGGCGCACGAGCGCGGTGGCCGTGACCAGCCCCGTGAGCTCGTCGACGGCGAAGAGGGTCTTGGCCAGCCGACTGACGCGCGGCACTCCGGTATAGTTCCCGTGACTGAGGATGGCCTCGAGGATGTCCTCCGGCCAGCCGCGCTCCCGGAGGATGCGGACGCCTTCGGCCGGGTGTTCTTCGGTGGGCGAATGGGCCTCGTTGGGGAAGCGCTCGTAATCGAAGTCGTGCACCAGCCCAGTCAGGCCCCAGCGCTCCGGATCCTCACCGAACCGCTCGGCGTAGGCACGCATCGCGGCCTCCACGGCGAGCATGTGCTTCCGGAGCGAGTCGCTGGCGGTGTACTCGTGGACGAGGGCGAGGGCTTCCTCTCGAGAGGGGAGCATGGCGGGGATCACGGGTGAAATCGCTCAGACGGCGATTGCGGCGAGCGACGTGGCCAGCACAGGATTACACATGCCGAGGCCATCCGCGTCAACTGGCAATACCCGGTCCGGGGGGCGACCGCTGGGTAAGGGCCCCTTCCTCCGCACGGTGGAGCGCCGCGCGGGCAACGGTGAGGAGCGATTCCCGTTCACCGTTCCGGCGATCCGCACGCTCGAGGCGTTGAAGCTTGCCGGGCCGGTCACCTTCTTCGTCGGGGAGAACGGCTCGGGCAAGTCGACCCTGCTCGAGGGAATCGCGGCGGCGGCGCGGCTTCCGGCCGTGGGAAGCGATGATGTCCAGTCGGACGGCACGCTGGCGGCCCAGCGCGCCCTGGGCGACGCGCTCCGTCTGGTGTGGTCGCGTCGTACGACGCGCGGCTTCTTCCTGCGCGCCGAGGACTTCTTCGGCTTCACGAAGCGCCTGGCGGTGATGAGAGCCGAGCTGACGGCTCGCCTGGTCGAGATCGAGGCCGAGTACGCCGATAGATCGGACTACGCCAAAGGGCTGGCGATGGGCCCCGTCCGGTCGTCGCTCGGCGCGCTGGAGGAGCGCTATGGAGTGGACCTCGACGCCAACTCGCACGGTCAGAGCTTCCTGCGGCTGTTCCGATCCCGCTTCGTGCCGGGCGGCCTCTATTTGCTCGACGAACCGGAGGCGCCGCTCAGTCCGCAGAGTCAGCTCGGGCTCATGGCGATGATGTCGGACATGGTGGCCGAGGACGCACAGTTCATCATCGCGACGCACTCTCCGATCCTGCTGGCGTATCCCGGCGCAACGATCGTGTCGTTCGACGAGGTACCGGTGAGGGCGGTGGAGTACGGGGAGCTGGAGGGGGTTCGGCTGGTGAGGGAGTTTCTCGTGGCGCCGGAGAGGTACCTGCGGGGGATAGTGAACGGGCAGTGAAGTACCGAGTACGACTGACGTACGGAGTACCTGGTACGCGTTGGACGCTTCCGGAATGCACCTCAGCATCGCGACCTGGTCAGCCCAAAAAATAAGAACAGCGCGTCCCGACAGGGGGACGCGCTGTGCATTCAGGGAAGCAGTCGCGAGAGTCTCGGTACCAGGTACTGAAGTACTCGGTACGGCAGTGGCCGTTCGGTTCCCCGGATCAGTGCGCCGCCGGCGCCTCTACTCCTGCTTCCGCCTTGTGTCCCGCGTACTTCGCGTTCGTCATCCGGACGATGCCGAACATGATCACGAACAGGGCGATGGCGCCGAGGATCAGGCCGCTGAAGCCGGCCGACTTGTCGCCGGGCTGGGGGGCGCTCATCCGACCCGGACCTTGGTCATATAGTCGTTCTTCTTGATCTGCTGCATTACATCGAGGCCGTCGGTGATCTTCCCGAACACGGTGTGAACTCCGTTGAGGTGGCGGGTGTTCTGCTCGGAGAGCACCATGAAGAACTGGCTTCCACCGGTGTCCTTGCCGGCATGGGCCATGGAGAGCGACCCGACCTCGTGCTTGCGTGGATTTCCCGCGGTCTCACACTTGATCTTGTAGCCAGGACCACCCGATCCGACTCGCGGATCGCCCTCGGGGAGATCGCGCGAGAGCGGGTCGCCGCCCTGGACGACGAACTCGGGAATGACCCGGTGGAACTTCACCCCGTCGTAGAATCCAGCGTTGGCGAGCTTCTCGAAGTTCTCGACGGTCTTCGGTGCGTCCTTGTCGTAGAGCTCCGCGGTGATCGTGCCGCGGTTGGTGTCGAACGTGGCTGTCTTCAACGGGCGTCTCCACACGAGTGAGTCGCCAAAGATAGTTGGGCCAAGGTGTGGCGTGCCACCAGGGCATCGGGGTCAGTCGTCGCACCAGTCCGCATCGGAGACGCGATCACGGCGTTTCCGGTGCAGACTCGTTCCCTCGATCATCGTGCTGCGGAGTCAGATGCGTCTCGTCCCGCGTGCCGCCGTCCTTGCCACTCTGGTTGCGTGTGGGGGCGACGGCTCGACCAAGCCAGCCGATCCCGGGCCGACCGTGACGACGATCGTCGTCAGCGGTCCGACCGGGGCGCTGCAGGTCGGCGGTACGTTCGCCCTTTCGGCGGAGGTGCGCGATCAGTCCGGCGCGGCGATCGCCGGGAAGACGCCCACCTGGACGTCGGCAAACAACAGCATCGCCACCGTGTCTGCCGCGGGAGTGATGACGGCAGCGGCGGCTGGCTCGACGTCGATCAGCGCCGCCGTCGACGGGAAGACCGGCTCCGTGAACGTGACGGTGCAGAACCCGCCGGTGTTCGCCGTGACCATCACGCCGCTGGCCGGGCCGCCAATCGCCGGACAGAGCACGCCGCTCAATGTGGTGGTCACCGACCGGAGTGGCACCACCCTCCTCGGGAGTCGCATCACGTGGAGCTCGTCGGAGCCGCTCGTTGCCACGGTCGATTCAGAGGGTCAGCTGTCCGCGACGAGTCCGGGCACGACGACGCTCACGGCGTCGAGCGAGGGGGTATCGGGCTCGCTCGCGATCACGGTGACGGCGCCGGCGGGCTCCACGCCACCGACGATCGAGTCCGTCGCGCCGGCCACGTTGACGCCCGGCACCACCGCGACGATCCGCGGCACGGGTTTCCTCGGCGCATCCACCACCGCCGTCGCGATTGCCGGCGTGAGAGCAGCGGTGATGAGCGCCTCCTCCACCGAGCTCACCGTGGCGGTCCCCGCGAGCGGACTACCCTGTCAGTCCGCGGAGCCGTCGCCGATCATGGTGGCGACGGTGGGCGGGATGGCCACCACCAACCAGATGCTGGTCGTGGCGCGGACGCGCAACCTGGCGGTTGGCGAGAGCTTCGTCGTCTCCGCGTCGGGCGACATCGGCTGCAACGCGCTGGCGGCGTCGGGGAGCTACATCGTCAGCGTGTTCAATGGCAGCACGACGCTGTCGGCGACGAGGCGATTCGAGCTGCGCGGCAGCATCGCCGGTGGCTCGGCATCGCGGGTGCCGGCCGGCGAGCCGCTCACGATCGACGCAGCCGCGACGCGGCGGAGCCTCGCCCCGTCGGCGCTGACCGCAGTGGAGCAGCAGCATCTCGGCCGGCTCGACGACGACCTGGGCATCCTTCGTCGGCTCGGCGCTCCGCGGCGGCGCAGTGGGCTCGCACCGTCGTACCCGGGCGCGGCGCGAGCGCCCGTACCGCTCACCGTGGGCGCGACGACGACGCTGAAGTTCCACTACAGCAGCTGCACCGCGGCCGCTGCCCCCAGCGTGACGGCGCGCGTGGTGTACGTGGGGCAGCGGTCGGTGGTGCTCGAGGACGTCGCCAGTCCGCTCGCGGGGAAGCTCGACGGCGACCTCGTGGCGATGGCCGAACAGTTCGAGTCGGTGTCGTACCCACTGCTGCTCAACTTCGGCGATCCGCTGGCGCGCGATCGAAGCACCGACGCGAACGGCCGTATCCTGATGCTGTTCACGCCGAAGGTGAACGCGGTCGGTTCCAACGTCCTCGGCTTCGTGTCGGCGTGCGACCTGTATCCGGCGTCGCAGGACCCGTCGGTCGCGGGAAGCAACGAGGCGGAGATCTTCTACGCGCGCACCGCCACCGACGCGACACCCGGCGCCACCACACTGAACAGCGTGTCGCAATGGCGGCGACAGATGCCCGCCACGATGATCCACGAGGCGAAGCACATCGTATCGTACGCGGAGCGCCTCACGCGAGACGCGACGCAGTTCGAGCAGGTGTGGCTCGAGGAGGCGACGGCGCAGATCGCGAGCGAGATGTTCGGCCGCGCGATCCACGGCAACGCCTGGCGCAGCGACGCGACCTACCAGCAGACGCTCTGGTGCGAAGCGCGGCCGACGACGGCTGGTTGCGCCGATGGAACGATCGCGATGACGAATCACTTCGCGTTCCTCGCGAGCTACCTCCAGAGCTTCGAGACGAAGTCGATCATCAGCGGCGCCGAGGACAGCGACATCTACGGAAGCGCCTGGCTGTTTGTGCGGTGGCTGGTGGACACCTACGGCGGCGCCGACGAAGGCGCACTGCTGCGAAAGCTCGTGCAGACGGGAACGCTCACAGGGGCGGCAAACGTGGAGGCGGCGGTGGGCCGGACCTTCCCGCAACTCCTCGCCGAATTCACCCTGATGCTGGCCGCCGACAATCTCCCGGGCGTCGGCGCGCCGCACATGGTACCGAGCTGGAATCTGCCCGACATCTTCACCGGCTCCGTGGAGCTCGGCGCTCGCGTACCGGCGCCGCTCGCGATGCGCCAGGCCACGGGGGGCGTGCTCTCGGTATCGGGGCGCAACGTGAAGGGGGGCGGAGCGGTGCTGATGCGCTTCGGGCCCACACCACCGGGCACGACGCAGCTGCTGGAGCTGAAGTCGACGACGACCGCGCCGTTGGCGCCGGGGTCGACGGTGGGGATGGCCGTGTTGAGGATCGAGTGATGGTGAGTTGGTGAGTTGGATCGCTAGCTGGTTGGTCGGTCGATTGGTGTGTTGAACGGCCCTGGCCATGAACCAGCGTGGAGAGCTCTCAGTGAGGCTTCCACGCCGGTTGTAGCCAGGGCTGTTAGTTCACTAGCTCACCGACCAACTAACCAACTAGCCAACCAACCAACTCACCATCTCACGGCGTCAACGCAGACGGACAAATGTCCGCCACCAGACACTCCCCGCACTTCGGTTTCTTCGCGTCGCAGATCTGGCGGCCGTGCTCGATGAGCAGGTGCGAGAGCATCGTCCACCGCTCCTGCGGGAAGAGCGGCAGCAGCGCACGCTCGATCTTCACGGCGTCGGTCTCCTTCACGAGCGCGAGGCGATTGCTGAGCCGCGTGACGTGAGTGTCGACGACGATGCCGTCGTTGCGACCGAAGGCGTTGCCGAGGATCACGTTCGCCGTCTTGCGGCCGACGCCGGGGAGTACGACCAGTGATTCCATGTCGGCCGGCACTTCGCCCCCGTGGCGCTCGACGAGCGCGGTGGCCATGCCGATGAGGCTCTTCGCCTTGCTGCGGAAGAAGCCCGTGCTCTTGATCAGCTCCTCCACGTCCTCCTGCCGCGCGGCGGCAAGCGAGCGCGCGTCGGGGTAGCGGGCGAACAGCGCCGGCGTGACCATGTTCACGCGCTTGTCAGTGCACTGGGCGCTCAGGATCGTCGCGCAGAGCAGCTCGAACGCGTTGTGGAAGTCCAACGCACAGTGCGCGTCGGGATAGCGCTCGAGCAGGCGCTCGAGCAGTAGCGCGGCATGGGTGCGCAGTGCCGGACCGCGTGGGCGCGGACGCTTCGGACGCGCCGCAGGATTCGGGAGCGCCGTGGGCTTCGGGCGAACACTGGGCTTCGATCGCGCTCCGGGCTCCGGGCGCGCACTGGGCTTCGCGCGCGCGGCCGGCTTCGCGTCAGCAGCAGCCTTCACTGGCTTGTCGCGCGGTGGCATCAGCGTCCTCCGCGCGCGCGGCGCGCGCGCGCGAAGGCGAGCACCTCGTCGGCCGAGCGCGTGTTGAGCACGTCGCGCGCGGCGAGGCCGCCCTTGCGCGCGATCCCGATTCCGATCGTCATGTAATCGAGTCCTCGTGGTGAATGCGCGTCGGGGCCGATCTCGATCGGCACGCCGAGCCCGCGGGCCCGCGGCAGATGGCGCCAGTCGAGATCGAGCCGGTGCGGGTCCGCGTTGAGCTCCACCGCGGCACCCACCTCCGCCGCCTTCTCCAGCACGGCCTCGACGTCCATCGCGTACGGCTCGCGCGACAGCAACAATCGCCCGGTCGGATGCCCGAGAATGGTGAGGTGCGGATCGTCGAGCGCACGCAGCACGCGCGCCGTCATCGCCCCGCGATCCATCGAGAAGCGCGAGTGTACCGATCCGATGACGAAATCGAAGCGGTCGAGCAGTGCCTCGTCGTAGTCGAGCGCGCCGTCGGCGAGAATGTCGGCCTCGACGCCTTTCAGCACACGAACATCCGTTCGAGATGCGTTGAGCGCGTCGATCTCGTCGTGCTGCGCGAGCACCCGGTCGCGCGCGAGCCCGCTGGCGTAGAACGCCGCCTGCGAGTGGTCGGTGATGCCGATGTAGCTCCACCCACGCTCGCGCGCCGCATCGGCCATCTGCGCGATGGTCGCCTTGCCGTCCGACCACGTGGAATGACAGTGCAGCACGCCGCACACGTCGGCCGCCTCGATCAGCGTGGGGAGGCTTCCGTCGGCCGCCGCCTCGATCTCGCCACGCCCCTCGCGCAGCTCCGGGGGCACGAAGGCGAGACCGGCGTGCGCGTAGAGCGTGGACTCGTCGGAGAGCGGCACCTCGGCATGCCGCTCGTCGAGCAGGCGATCGCCCTCGAGCGCGAAGCCGCGCTCGGCCAGCCGCGCCGACACGGCGTCGAGATGCTCGGCCGATCCCGTGGCGCGCCAGAGCGCGACGGCGAACTCGTCGGACTCGACGCAGTGCAGATCGAGCCGCGTGCCGTCCACGTAGACGATGGCGATGGACGGAGTGCCGACACCGTCCGCGGAGCGAACGCCAGGGGCGTTGGCGAACGACGCGGCCACCGCTGCCGGCTGGCTGCTGCACGCGGCCACGACGTCCACGTCGCCCACGGTCTCCCGACGGCGACGCAGCGAGCCCGCCAGCTCCGCGCGGAGCACGTCGGGGTGCCCTCGCACCATCGCGAGAAGTCGCGCGCCTTCCTCCGCGCCCTGCGGATAGAGGCGCTGCATGCCGCTTGCGCGGAGGAGCTCGATCCCCCGGAGGATCTTTTGCGCCGTCTTCGGCCCGTAGCGAGGCAGCTTGGCCAGCCGTCCATCGCGCGCGGCGGCCTCGAGCGACTCGA
>DATFOL010000428.1:0-8315 GCA_035265545.1 Gemmatimonadaceae bacterium
GTGGGCGGCATCTGCTCGGCCTCGTCAACGAGATCCTCGATCTCGCGAAGGTCGAGGCGGGCCGGCTGTCGGTCGAGCATCTGCCGACGAGCGCGGCCGAAGTGGTGGACGCGGGACTCGTGCTCGCGCAGCCACAGGCCGAGGCGCGCGGGCTCACGCTCGAGGCGCCGTCGGACGTGTCACTTGATCTACGCTTCGTCGGCGACCGGGAGCGCGCACTGCAGATCATCGCCAACCTCCTGTCCAACGCAGTCAAGTTCACGGAGCCCGGCGGCACGATTCGCGTCGAGGTCGATGGCGACGCGAAGCCGCCCGAGTCGCGGCACCTGATGGCGTCGATGCGTTGGGTGGCGCTCCGCGTCCGCGACACGGGGATCGGCATCACGCATGAGCACATCGACCGCATCTTCTCCCCCTTCGTGCAGGCCGAGCAGGGACACACCCGCCGCTCGGACGGCACGGGGCTCGGACTCACGATCAGCCGCCGCCTCGCCCGGATGATGCGCGGCGATGTCACGGTGAGCAGCGAGCCGGGTCAGGGCTCGGTGTTCACCCTCTGGCTCCCCGCAGCCGAGGAACGCCCCGAGCCCGCTCCGCACGGCGAGGAAGCGCCGGCACCGGCGACGCGAGCGCTCGCCGCACGCACGCGTGGACTGGCTGCGGTCGGCGATTCACTGATGCACGAGATCGAGCATATCCTCGACGCGTTCGTCGCCAGGCTTCGCGCAGAGCCGACCATGCCGGCCGCGCCGACCCTGAAGTACTCGCAGCTTGCCGATCACGTCGGCGCGATGCTGGCCGACATCGCCTCAGCGCTCGTCATCCTCGAGGATTCCGCGGGCACGCCGACGATGCTCCTCGCCGACACGGCCGACCTCCAGCGGTTCATCTCCGACCGGCACGGCGCGCAGCGAGCGCGTCTCGGCTGGACGCTGGACGCGCTCGCGCGCGAGAACGCCGTGCTTGAGGAGGAAGTGGAGCGTGCCATTCGGCGCTGCTTCACGGATCCGAGCTGCGCGCCACAGGTCGAGGAGGCGCTCGGCGTCGCGAAGCGCTACCTGGAGCAGAGTGCCGATAACAGTCGCCGTTCGCTCGACCGGGCACTGAACCGCGGTCCACACCGGCGCGCCGAATAGGCGCGCGGAATGGACCCATGGCTACAGGTGGCGAGGCCGCCCCTTCCTGGCGTTCACCGCGTCCACGAAGCGGCGCGCATCTTCCGGTGCGAACGACGCGAGCAGCGGCTTTCCGTCGATCTTCGCGTTGAAGATCTTGCGTGGCTCTCCGGCCCATTCGAACACGATGCGCTCGCCGTCGTAGCGGACCGCGCGCACCTCGCTGAGCGGAAACGCCGCGCGCTTGCCGACCGCGCCCTGCACCGTTCCCTTGATCATCTTCTCGAGATCGGCGCCGAAGCCGGTACCCTGCACGTGCGAGGTGTCGGTCTCCTCCTTCACCTTGCGCAGCGCTTCCGGGGAGAGACCGCTGCTGATCGAGTCGCCGAGCAGCGCGAGGTCGATCCCGCCGTTCGTCGTGACGATGCGGATGTCCCCCTGCGGCAGCGCTTCTTCCTCGGCTGGTGCGCTGGCGGGAGCCATCGCCGGCGTGGCCGTGGCGCTCGTCGACTCCGCTGGAGGATGCTCGTCGCGACCGCGATCGTCACCACCCGAGCAGGCCACCGAAGAGAGCCAGACCGCGGCGAAGGCGATGGTGAAGCGTCGATCCAGCATGTCATTCCTCCCTGGGGTTGGCTCGGCTGAGAATGCCGTCGCGGCGAGCAGCGCGCCAGCCGGTCAGCCCGGCGTCACGTCGGACACTACGCGAGACAATGCGAGTGCGTTTCCCGTCGCCGCGCCCAGCGTGGTGTTGTCGAAGATGCACCAGGTCTCCTCTGCGGCAGTCGCCGCCCGGCGCAGCCGCTCGGCCACGAGCGTGATGCGCTCCGGCTCGTAGTCGGAGTAGTAGATCCGCGGCGACCCGTGTAGACGGTAGTACACGAGCCGGCCGTCTCCGCCGGGATTCGCGGCCGAGGGTGCCCGCGCCGGGTCGGCCGCCACCCTTGCCACGCCGTGACGGCGCATCGTCGCCTCGGCGTCGCCGCCGAACCAGCTCTGGTGGCGCGGCTCGCACGCCACGAGGCCCGCGTGCAGCCGGCGAAGCGTCTCGAAGAACTCCTCGGCATGCTCGGCGTGGTAGGCGAGCGAAGGCGGAAGCTGCACCAGCAAGGGCCCGAATCGTGTCCCCAGCCCACCCGCCTCCTCCAGGAACACCTCGAGCATGACGTCCGCGGCCACCAGGGCCTGATCGTGGGTGATGGCCCGCGGCAGCTTGACGGCGAAGCGGAAGTCTGTCGGCACGGCGGCCGCCCAGCGCTCGTAGACCCCGCGGCGATGCTGCCGGTAGAACGACGAATTGATCTCCGTAGCGGAAAACCGGGCGGCGTACCGCTCCAGATAGCTCCCCTCGGCCGGAAACTCCGGTCGCCAGTCCCGCGGAAGCCCCCAGCCCGCTGTGCCGACGCGCAACCCTGCGCCCGTTCCCGGCGTACTAACCATATCGGGCGAACCTTCGCGATCCATGACGATGGCCGTTCGCCAGTGTCGTGCCCGAATCGGCTAATACTGCTCCTTGCGAGCGAGCCGTGCCGATGCTGATTTCAAAGCCCCGCCCTACCCGTCCCACCCCCGCCCTTCGAACCGTGTCGCTGCGCTCCCTCCTCGTCATCGCGCTCGCCCTTCTCGGCTCGCTCGTCACTCTGCCTGCCCATGCGCGAGCGCAGGCGGCCGACGCCCCACTGCCGTTCGACAGTACGGTCTTGCGCGGACGGCTGCCCAACGGCATGCGGTATCTCGTACGCCGAAACTCGCTCCCCGAGAACCGCGCCGAGCTCCGGCTGGTCGTCGACGCCGGCTCGATCCTGGAGGACGATCGTCAGCTCGGCGTCGCCCACTTCGTCGAGCACATGGCGTTCAATGGGACGCGGCGATTCCCCAAGGCCGATCTCGTGAACTTCCTCGAGCGCTCGGGAGTGCGGTTCGGCCCGGACCTGAACGCCTACACCTCGTTCGACGAGACCGTGTACATGCTCCAGGTCCCGACCGACACGGCGGCGATCGTGAGCAAGGCGCTCGACATCCTCGAAGACTGGGCCTACGGCCTGTCGCTCGACTCGACGGAGATTCGCAAGGAGCGGGGCGTGGTCGTCGAGGAGTGGCGCTCGGGCCGGGGCGCGCAGATGCGCATGCTCTACAAGCAGTTCCCCGTCATCCTCCACGGATCCAAGTACGCCACGCGACTTCCCATCGGTACGCGCGAGAATCTCGAGACTTTCCCGGATAGCGTCGCCCGTGCGTTCTACCGCGATTGGTACCGGCCCGACCTCATGACGGTGGTCGCGGTGGGAGACTTCGAACCGAAGAAGATGGAGGCGGACATCAAGCAGCGTTTCGCGCGGATCCCCGCCGCGCGCAAGCCGCGGACGCGCGAGTACGCGCCGGTGCCCGGCCACGAGGACACCTACGTCTCGATCGAGTCGGACAAGGAGTACCCCAATGCGAGCGTGGCGCTCATCTGGTTCAGCGCACCGAAGCGCGTGCGCACGACGTCCGAGTTCCGCCGGTCGCTCGTGCACGGCTTCTACGATCGCATGGTGAACGCTCGACTCGGCGAGATCGGGCAGCGGCCGGACGCGCCCTTCGCCTACGCCGGCACGGGACGCGGATCGTTCACGCGGACGCGTGACCTGCACCAGCTCTATGCTGCCGTGAAGGGAAGCGACTTCGTGAAAGCCGCCGATGCGCTGCTGATCGAGGCGGAGCGCGTGCGCCGGTTCGGGTTCACGAAGAGCGAGCTCGATCGCGCGCGCACCAACTACCTTCGCGGGCTCGAGCAGCGCTACGCAGAGCGCGACAAGACCAACTCGAGCGCCTTCGCCGGTCAGTTCGTGTCGAGCGCCCTCAACGACACGCCGATCCTGAACATCGCCGACGAGCAGGCGCTCGCGCAGCGGTTCGCGCCGACGATCACGCTCGAAGAGCTGAATGCGCTCGCCCGCGCGTCATTCGCCAAGAATGACCGCGTCGTCATCGTGGCCGCGCCCGACAAGCCGGAGATCAAGCTCCCGGACCGCGCCGCGATGCTCGCGGTGTTCGACCGGCCCGCTGATTCGGCGCTGACGGCGTACGTCGACTCCACCTCGGACGCTCCCCTCATCGCGTCGCTGCCGACGCCGGGCAAGATCGTCTCCGAGCAGAAGCTGCCGGAGACGAACATCCTCGAGTGGCGTCTCTCGAACGGTGCGAAGGTCCTGCTCAAGCCGAGCGACTTCAAGCGCGACGAGGTGCTGTTCGCCGCCCAGAGCCCCGGGGGGATCTCGCTGCTCCCCGATACCGTCGTCACCCAGGCACAGCTCGCCAGCATGGCGTTGTCGGTCGGCGGGCTCGGCACCTTCAGCCAGACCGCGCTCACCAAGCGACTCACCGGCAAGCGCGCGAGCATGAGCGCTTACATCAGCGACACCGAGCAGGGGTTGCAGGGGAATGCGTCGGCAAAGGACATCGAGACGCTCTTCCAGCTCGCCTGGCTGAACGTCACCCAGCCGCGCGTCGACTCCAGCGCCTTCGGCGCGCTTCGCAACCAGGCGCGCTCGGCACTCGCGAACCAGCGCAACGATCCCGGATCGATCTTCCGTGACACGATGACGATGGTGATGACGCAGTACCACCCGAGGACGCGCCTCTTCACCCCCGAGCTGTTCGATTCGGTGGACGTCCGACGCTCGCTCGACATCCATCGCGATCGCTTCTCCGATGCGAGCGCCCTGACCTTCTTTCTCGTCGGCAGCTTCAATCCGGACTCGGTCCGTCCGCTCGTCGAACGGTACCTCGCGTCGCTGCCCTCGACGCCGCGCAGCGAGAAGGCGAAGGACGTCGGCATCCGTCCGCCCAGTGGCATCGTGACCAAGGTGGTCCACGCCGGTATCGAGCCGAAGGCGCAGAACGTGATCGTCTTCACCGGGCCGTGCGAGTACAGCATCGAGAACCGGACCGTGCTGAGCGCGATGCGCGAGCTGCTCAACATCCGCCTGCGCGAGGTGCTGCGCGAGGACAAGAGCGGCACCTACGGCGCGGGCGTCAGCGCCAACTGCAGCCACATCCCGTATTCGAACTACCGGGTCAGCGTGTCCTTCGGCAGCGCACCGGAGCGCACCGACGAGCTCACGAAGGAGGTGTTCTCGGTGATCGAGAGCATCAAGAAGGGCGAAGTGAGCGACTCGAACATGACGAAGATCCGGGAGCTGACCATTCGCGGTCACGAGACGGCGCTCAAGCAGAACAACCGCTGGCTCGACGCGATGATGGATGCCGAGGAGGATGGCCGCGACCAGCGCGACTTCCTCCGCGCCCCGGATCGGATGCTCAAGGTGACCAAGGAGCAGATCCGCGACGCGGCGCGACTGTACCTGCGGACGGACCGGTACGCGCGGTTCACGCTGCTGCCGGTGGAGACGGCGAAGAAGCCGGAGGATCCGAAGCCGGTGCCCTGACGAATGATCTCGTCGGCCACCTGGACGACGTGGCTCCGTCGTCCAGGTGGCGCTCGATCATGCCGGGCGTCCCGGCGCGAGCGGAGACCTCGAATCGCGAATGGCCCGCGACTCCAGATAGACGAACAGTCCTACCGCGACCGCCTGGCCGAGCACGAACAGCTCACCCAGTAGCGTGATGCTGCCGCTCGTGGCCGCGACGAGCGCGATGCTCGCGACGATCCAGAGGACGTTTCCCGCTACGATCAGGCGCACCAGTCCGGGTGCGCGTCCGGAACGCGGCGCGAGCGCGAGCAGCGCCGCGGCGAACGGCACCAGGAACAGGCCAGCGCCGCGCAGCAGGGGCGTTGGGAGGCCGAGCATCGATTGGAGCGCGCCGGCGTCGATCGCCAGCAGCAATCCCATCGCGCCGCTCGCCACGGCGTCAATTCGCAGAGCCCGGGTGAGAGCCGGAGAGAGGGTTGGTTGTTTGCGCATCGTCATGGCCTCGTGAGTAGGATGACGCCGGACGGCGCCCGCCGCCGACGCCCGCATGATCAGTGGCGCGAATCCGCAGTTCAATTACCTCGCGCGTAGTTGCGACGGCGCACCCGAGCGCGCACCATGAGCACATGTCGCTTCCCACCATCGCCGCACCGTCGTTCGGCGCGCTCATGCGCGAGTGGCGCCAGCGTCGGCGCCTCAGCCAACTCGCGCTCGCCCTCGAGTGCGGCATCTCGCAGCGTCACCTCAGCTTCGTGGAATCCGGACGCGCTGTGCCGAGTCGGGAGATGGTGCTGCGGCTCGCCGAGCAGCTGGAGATCCCGCTTCGCGAGCGGAACCACCTGTTCCTGGCCGCGGGCTACGCGCCCGTCTACCACGCGCGAGCGCTCGACGATCCAGCGCTCCGCGCCGCGCGCGCCGCCATCGTGCGGGTGCTCGAGGCGCACGAGCCTTTCCCGGCGCTCGCCGTGGACCGGCAGTGGAACCTCGTGGACGCGAACCGCCCGATGCGGGCGCTGATCTCGTCAGTCGACCCCCGGCTGCTGACGCCGCCGGTGAACGTCCTGCGGGTCAGTCTGGCGCCGACCGGCCTCGCGACGATGATCGCCAACCTGTCGCAGTGGCGCGCGCACATCCTCGACCGGTTGCAGCGTCAGCTCGACGCGAGTGCGGACCGGGCGTTGGCGGACTTACTGGACGAGCTGCGCGGCTATCCAGCGTCGCCCACGGCCGACCCGATCATCGGGCGCGACGACGGCGCGGACGTGATCGTCCCGCTTGTGCTGCGCACCGACGCCGGGGTGCTGTCGTTCCTCGGCACGACGACGGTGTTTGGCACGGCCACCGAGGTCACCCTGTCCGAGATCACGCTTGAGAGCTTCTTCCCAGCCGACCCCGAGACGGGGTCACGACTGCGCGCGATGTTCGGCTGAGTGGCGCGGGTGCGAAACGACGGCCGGCCTCGGGGACAGTAGCGTCCCGAGGCCGGCCGTTTCACTGAGAACCGTTTACCGAGGCACGAAGGGCGCCGCGCGCCTCACTCCACCGTCACGCTCTTCGCCAGATTCCTCGGCTGATCCACGTTCAGCCCGCGCTTCGCCGCGATGTAGTACGCCAGCAGCTGCAACGGGATTGCCGCGAGCACCGGGTTCAGCATGTCGATCGTCTCCGGGATCCGGATCTCGTAGTCGATCTTCCCCTGCAGCGACGGCTCCTCGCGGCTCGTCAGCACGATCACCCGGCCGCCGCGGGCCTTCACCTCCTGCACGTTCGACACGACCTTGTCGAACACCGAGTCGTGCGGCGCGATGAACACCACCGGCATGTTCTCGTCGATCAGCGCGATCGGCCCGTGCTTCATCTCCGCCGCCGGATATCCCTCGGCGTGGATGTAGCTGATCTCCTTCAGCTTGAGTGCACCCTCGAGCGCGACCGGGAAGTTGTAGCCTCTTCCCAGGTACAAGAAGTTGGTGGCGTCGTGGAACGCCTCGGCGATCTTCTCGATCTCCGACGCGCGATCGAGGATCGACTGGATCTGCGCCGGCAGCGCCTCGAGCGCCTGGGCCACCTCACGGCCCTTCACGACCGACATGGTGCGCAGTCGTCCGAGCTTGAGCGTGAGCAGCGCGAGCGCGATCACCTGGCTCGTGAAGGCCTTCGTGGACGCCACGCCGATCTCCGGGCCGGCGTGCAGGTAGATGCCGCCGTCGTCCTCGCGGGCGATCGTCGAGCCCACCACGTTCACCAGACCGAGCGTCTTCGCGCCGCGGCGCTTCGCTTCTCGCATCGCCGCAAGCGTGTCGGCCGTCTCCCCCGACTGCGAGATGACGACGCACAGCGTCTTGTCGGTGATGATCGGGTTGCGATAGCGGAACTCGGATGCGTATTCGACCTCGACGCGGATGCGCGCGTGCTCCTCGATCATCAGCTCACCGATCAGCGCGCTGTGCCAGCTCGTGCCGCACGCCGTGATGACGATCTGGTCGAGCTGCTGCAGCTCCTCCTTCGTGAGGTTCAGGCCGCCCAGCTTCGTGAACCCCTCGTCCGTGACGAGGCGGCCGCGCATCGTGTTCTGAATCGTCTGCGGCTGCTCGAAGATCTCCTTGAGCATGAAGTGGTCGAAGCCGCCCTTCTCGATCTGATCGAGATCCCACTCGATGCGGCTCACCCCCTTCTTCACGATCTGCGCGTCCAGGTCGCAGACCTGGTACCCGGTGCGCGTGAGGATCGCCATCTCGCCGTCGTCCAGGTAGACGACCTGCCGCGTGTGCTGCAGGATCGCGGCGAC
>DATFOL010000429.1:0-2550 GCA_035265545.1 Gemmatimonadaceae bacterium
GACGATCTGGCGATCGTGTATCCCATGCAGGTCTACGGATCGCGGCGCAGCGCGGAGTACTCGTTCGACCAGCTTTCGCGCTTCCTCGACCGCGGTGTGCGCGGGACGATGCAGCGAATCGTGGTGGAGGAGCCTGGCGAGGCGCCGATCGAAAGCCCCGCGCCTTCGGGAGCGCCGGCGATCGATCTCCGCGCCATCATGCGCGGGCGCTTCGCGAAGTGAGCGTGACTCGACCGAGTCACCGAGTCACCGAGTCACCGAGTCACCGAGTCACTGAGCCTCGCGCGAGTGCGCGCACCGCCTCGAAAGGATGCTTCCGGTCGGCCTTCGCGGCGTCCACGATCGCCGCGATCGTCCGCCGCAGATCTCGCCCGTGCAGCGCCAGCACGGCGTCGAACGCATCGAGTTCGGTGAGGTAGACCCGGCGCGCCATGAGGACCGAGTTGTCGATTCTGATCCGCTGCGTCGGGCCGATCTTCATCGTGCGGAGCTGCGGCGCCACGGTGTCACGCAGGGTGGCGCGAGCTTGCGCATAGATCGAGTCGCGAACGGCGATGCGTGCCGCGACGCGCTCGGGCTCCTCGCCCGGCCGCGCCTTGAACGCCGAATCGACTCGCGCATAGAGCGACGCCCAGAATCGACCGATCACCTTCTCATCCTCCCACCGGTCGACGACGATCTGCGCGGCGGCGGTCTGGCCGCGTGCGAGAAAGAATCGCTCCGCGCCCCGTGCGCCGACGAAGTTCGCGAAGCTCTCGTTGAAGACCGCGCCGCCGGGCGCGTAGAAGGTGTTGTGGGTGAGCTCGTGCATGACGGTATTGGCGACGGTCAGCGAGTCCGCGCGCAGCGTGGTCGGTAGGAGCGGATCGTTGAACCAGCCGAGGGTGCTGAACGCCGAGGCGGCACCGAGCCGTGCGTCGAAGCCGCTGGCGGTGAGTTCGCGTTCGGCCTCGCGCGCCGCGTCGAAGTCGAAGTAGCCCTTGTAAGGCACGCGACCCACGATGGGAAACCACCACGTGCGCGAGCGCAGCTTGTCGCGGTAGGCGCCGGAGAGTACCAGCACGAGCGTGTCGCGGTCGAGGCGGCTGAAGCTGGTGAAGCTCTGGCCCGTCTCGAGCCCGAGCGAGTCGTGAGCGAACTCACGCGCCGACAGCACCAGAGCTAGCTTGGCGCGGAGCGGCGCCGGTGTGGCCGGATCGGCGACGAGCTCGGGAATCGGCCGCCGCCGGGCGAGGATCTTCCCTTCCTCCCAGGCGGCTCGCAGCAGGTAGCGGCCGGTAGGCGCGAGCACGAGGTACGCGATGGCGGCCAGCACGACGACGGCGAGCGTGCGCGCCGCTCGCCGTATCCACTTAACTCGTTGATTTTTCGTCACTTCCGAGTCATGTCGGCGGAGCCTCGTCCTTTGACGCACCGGGTCGCGGTCGCTATTCTTTCTAAGATGTCCTTCGTCCATCTGCACTGCCACTCGGAGTATTCCCTCCTCGATGGCGCGAACCGCATCGACGATCTGATCGCCAGGGCGCTCGAGCTCGAGCAGCCCGCGCTGGCGATCACCGATCACGGGAATCTCCACGCCGCGTGGGAGTTCCAGGAGAAAGCCAAGAAGGCGAAGCTCAAGCCGATCATCGGCATGGAGGCGTACGTCGCCCCGGGCGATCGGCGAGTGAAGGGCCGGCCCACCCCGGGTGCGAAGCCGTACTACCATCTCGTGCTGCTGGCGCGCGACATGGCCGGCTACAAGAACCTGGTGAAGCTCTCTTCGCTGGCCTACACCGAGGGGTTCTACACCAAGCCGCGCGTCGACCGTGAGCTGCTGGCGAAGTACAGCGAGGGGCTGATCGTGAGCTCCGCCTGCCTCGCGGGTGAGATCGCCACCAAGCTCGAGGCGGGCGATCAGGCGGGTGCGCGCGAGGCAGCGAGCTGGTACGCCGACGTCTTCAAGGACCGGTTCTACCTCGAGGTACAGGCGCACGATTCCGAGGGCCAGGCGCGGCACAACGCCCAGATCATCCAGCTCGGCGCGGAGCTCAACCTGCCCATCGTGGCGACGAACGACGCGCACTTCCTGCGCGACGCCGACCACGACGCGCACGACGTGCTGCTGTGCATCGGGCTCGGCAAGGACTACAGCGACCAGAACCGGATGCACTACGACCGGGGGCTCTATTTCAAGAGCGCCCCCGAGATGCGTGAGCGCTTCCCCGAGCGTGCGGACGTGCTGGAGAACACGCTTCGGATCGCCGACGAGGCCGGCTTCGCGTTCGAGAAGAAGTACTACCTCCCATCGTTCCCGCTGCCTCCGGAGGTCGCGTCCGAGAACGAGCTGCTCGTGAAGCTCGCCATGGCGGGCGCGCGCGAACGTTACGGCGACGAGCTGCCAGCCGAAGTGCAGGAGCGTCTCGACTACGAGCTCGGCGTCATCACGAAGACCGGGTACGCCGGCTACTTCCTGATCGTGTACGACTTCATCAAGGCGGCGCGCGACCGCGACATCCCGGTTGGCCCGGGACGTGGGTCGGCCGCCGGCTCGATCGTGGCCTACGCGCT
>DATFOL010000430.1:0-10303 GCA_035265545.1 Gemmatimonadaceae bacterium
CGCCGGCGGTAAGGTGAGCGAGGGAGAACGCCCGGTGGCGAGCGTCGCGGCCGACAGCTCGGCCGCTCCCGCGACCGCCACCGCGGCGGCGCCGGCCAGTGGATGCGTCGCGGTGACCCGGAACGCGACGCCCGGCGCGGCGCGCAGCACCACGAACTTGCCCGCCGCCTGCTCGGATGTCAGTGCGTGCGCCGTGTCTCCAGTCACGCCACCGTAGATCACCTGGGTGCCCTCGACCGCGCGCGGCTGTGCGCCACGGAACGGAAGGATCACGAAGTCCTTGTACGCGATCAGCGTGGCGTCGTTCACCGTCAGCGTCGATTGCGGATCGAGCGTGCGGGCGATGAACGGAACGTTCTGGAAGTAGCTCCCGCCGTCGCCAGCGGGCTTGAGGCCGAGGCGCCGAGCCTCGGCGGCGATGTACGCCGTTCCCTTCATCGCGCCGAGGGACCCCGCCTCGCGCCCCATCATCGAGTCGTCGGCGAACAGATAGAGCCGAGACATCAGGTCGTTCTCCGTGATCGCCGTCGTCGTCGGCTGTGGCCGCCGTTTCAACGGGAGCGGACGTCCGCGCGCGGCCGCGGCGGCTTGCGCGTCGAGCGCGGACGGGATGATCAGGGCAGCGAGCAGGAGCGCGGAGCGAAGGGAGATCACAAGATCCTCGATCGGGAAAAGGAGCGGCTGATCATGGAGTATCGCTTGGGGCACGGTGAGCGGGAATCCCACCGTCCCGATCGCCAGTGGGTTGGATATCTTCACGGAGACCTTCCACCTCCGCTCCTTCCACTACGCGCATGCGCATCGAGACGCTCGCCGTCCGTGCCGGCCACTCCGTCGATCCGTCGACCGGCGCCGTCACGCCTCCCATCCATGTCAGCACCACGTTCGAGCGCGAGCGCGACGGCGGATACCGGCAGGGCCACGTGTACGCGCGCACCTCGAATCCAACCCGACAAGCGCTCGAGTCCGCGCTCGCCGCGCTGGAGGGCGGGTCGTCGGCGATCGCCTTCGCCTCGGGGCTCGCCGCGACGCACACGGTCTTTCAGGCGCTCGCGCCGGGCGATCACGTCATCGTCCCCGGCGACGCCTACTACGGCACGCTGCGTCTGGTGCGCGAGGTGTTCGGCCCGTGGGGCCTCACCGCCGATGCATGTGACATGAGCGACCTCGCCGCCGTCGAGCGACTGCTGCGCCCGAACACCCGGATCGTGTGGGTCGAGACGCCGTCCAATCCGCTGCTCCGCGTCGTCGACGTCGCGGCGCTCGCCGAGCTCGCCCACCGCGTCGGCGCCCGTTGCGTCGTGGACAACAGCTGGGCGACGCCGCTGCTGCAGCGCCCATTCGAGCTGGGCGCCGACGTCGTGATGCACTCCACGACGAAGTATCTCGGCGGTCACAGTGACCTGATCGGCGGTGCGCTCATCGCGCGTGCCGACGACGACTACACCTCGCGGCTGCGCATGCTGCAGGGACTCGCCGGCGCCGTACCCTCGCCGTTCGACTGCTGGCTCGTCATGCGGGGAATCCGTTCCCTGCCGTGGCGGATGCGCGGACACTGCGCGAACGCCGCCGCCGTCGCGCGCTTCCTCGCCGAACATCCGGCGATCGAAGCGGTGCACTACCCCGGTCTGTCGTCGCATCCCGGCCATGACATCGCGGCGCGCCAGATGAGCGACTTCGGCGGCATGCTCAGCATCCAGCTGCGCGCCGGCGAGCAGGCCGCGCTCGATCTCACCAATCGACTCGAGCTGTTCACTCGGGCCACGAGCCTCGGCGGGCCCGAGTCGCTCATCGAGCACCGCGCGTCCGTCGAGGGCCCCACCACTATCTCGCCGCGCAATCTACTGCGCGTCTCCGTCGGTCTGGAGAACGCGGACGACCTGATCGACGATCTGCGGAGCGCGCTGGAGACGCGCTAGCTTCCGACCATGCCTCCCGCACCACCGGCCGTCCTCCTGCTCTCCGGCGGACTCGACTCCACGACGATGTTGGCCTACGCCATCGACGCGGGGTTCGACGTGCACGCGATGACCTTTCGCTACGGTCAGCGACACGCCGCCGAGATCGACGCCGCACGCCGGGTTGCGCGCCACTACCGCGTTCGCGACCACGTCGTGGTGGACATCGATCTTCGCACCTTCGGCGGATCGGCGCTTACCTCGGACATCGACGTCCCCAAGGACCGCCTGGAGAGTGACATCGCGCAGGGCATCCCGATCACCTATGTGCCCGCGCGCAACACGATCTTCCTCTCCTTCTGCCTCGCCTGGTCCGAGGTGCTCGGCGCGTCCGACATCTTCATCGGGGTGAATGCGCTCGACTACTCCGGCTATCCCGACTGCCGGCCAGAGTACGTCGAGGCCTTTCAGCGCATGGCCAATCTCGCGACGCGAGGTGGCGTCGAGAACACCACGCCGGTTCGCATCAACACGCCGTTGCTCCATCTCACCAAGCGCGAGATCGTCCAGCTCGGGCTCTCGCTCGGCGTCGACTATTCGCTGACACTGAGCTGCTACGATCCCACGCCCGACGGCCTCGCGTGCGGGCACTGCGACTCCTGTCAGCTGCGGCGAAAGGGGTTCGCCGAGGCCGGGATTCCCGACCCGACGCGCTATGTCGCGCCGGCCGCCTGACGCAGAATGGCGTACACGGTCAAGGAGATCTTCTACACCCTGCAGGGCGAGGGGAGGAACGCGGGGCGTCCCGCCGTCTTCTGTCGCTTCAGCGGCTGCAACCTGTGGACGGGGCGCGAGCAGGACCGCCACGATGCGGTCTGTCAGTTCTGCGACACCGATTTCGTCGGCGTCGGGCCCGATGGCGGCCGCTTCGCCGACGCCAGCTCGCTCGCCGATGCCGTGCTCGCACGCTGGCCAACGATCGCCGAGGGGCGGGCCAGTGGAGGTCGCCCGCTGGTAGTCTGCACCGGGGGCGAGCCTCTGCTCCAACTCGACACGAATGCCGTCGACGCATTGCACGCGCGCGGCTTCGAGGTCGCCGTCGAGACGAACGGCACCAGGCTACCGCCTGCCGGCATCGACCACGTCTGCGTGAGCCCGAAGGCCGATGCGCCGCTCGTGCTCACCCGCGGCCACGAGCTCAAGCTCGTCTATCCGCAGCGCCATCCGGCCGCCCAACCGGAGCGCTTCGTCGAGCTCGACTTCGAGGATTTCATGCTCCAGCCCCTCGACGCGGGAGACCCCACCGAGTCGCGGCGGAACGTGCAAGCCGCCCTTCAGTACTGCCTCGAGCACCCGCGCTGGCGCCTCAGCCTGCAGACTCACAAGCTGCTCGAAATTCGCTGAGTTGACGGGCGAATCTGCGACGCAACTCACGTTCGTGACGTGACTTGCATCACATCGTCCTGCTTTCGTCGACGCGTGGCGAGATTTGCTGTTGACCCCGCCCGTCCGGCACCCTAGCATGAGTTTCAGGACGCTCGGCTCGCTTGTCGAAAGACGGCGCCTGCCGGCCTCCCAAGCTCTTGACAGTCACCGCTCGCTCACGATTCGCGATGCAGCTCTGCACATCCGCTCGCTCGCTGCGCCTCGTCTTGTGCTCGCTCCTCGCGTGCACGCTGGTCGCCTTGCCCAGGGGTTCGGCCGGCGCGCAGGGTCCAGCGCGAATCGGGACCGCTGCGCGCCGGAAGCCGTTCACCGACTGGAGCGAGTCGGCGCAAAGTCTGCGGGATTCACTTGTCTCCGTCGCACGGGCCCAGGTCGGTACGCGCTACGTCTTCGGCGGCACCACTCCCAACCGCGGCTTCGACTGCAGTGGGCTTATCCGATACGTGATGAGCTCCCTCAAGGTCGAGCTTCCGCGGACGGCTGCGCAGCAGGCGCGCATCGGACACGAGGTGTCGCCCGATCCGAAGCATCTCCGCCCCGGTGATCTCCTCACCTTCAGCCGCAGGGGATCGCGCGGCGTGAGCCACATCGGCATCTACGTCGGCGAGGGACGCTACGTGCACGCGAGTAGCGTCGCCGGCCGGGTGATCGAGAGTGACCTGTCGCGCACCGGCTCTCCGCTCATCAAGGCCTGGCGCGGCGTTCGTCGCATCGTCGCAGGCGCCGAGCCCGACTCGGCCAGCGTCCGAAACGGCGACGGCTGACGCTCGACAGGGGTCGGACAAATCCTGGGCGCCTCCTCGTGGGGCGCCTTTTTCTTCCGCGGCCCGCGAGCTACCGCGGCGTCGCGGACGAGGATGTCTCGTCCAGCACGCGCGAGTGCAGCCGCCCGGTGCGGGCCACCCGTGCCCCAGTCGCGGGAAAATCGAGCCGGCCCAGCGAGTCCACGAGTGCGAGCGCGCGCGCACTCGCGTCACGGCGCATCACTCCGGGAGCGAGCTGCCGGGTCGGTCGGAGCTCGGCGTCGCGTGGGCGGCCTTGCCGGTCGATGGTCGCACACAGTACGGCGCCGCGGTTCGCCGGCTCGCGCAGTCTGAACGGTCCGTATGTCAGCAGATTGCCCAGGGAATAGGCGATCAACGCACCCCCCTCGCGCCACTCCACGGCGCGGAGCACGTGCGGTCCGTGCCCGATCACCAGCGCCGCCCCGCCACGGACGGCCGCATCCGCGAACGCGACAGGATTGCCGCGATCGATCCCCAGAAAGCGCTCGGGTGCGTCCGCAGTGCGTTGCGCACCTCGCCCCTCGGCGCCGAGGTGCATCGTGACGATGACGGCGGGATAGCGGTCGGCCGCGCGCGCGACGAATCGTCGGACCGCCGCGGTATCGCGTGCATCGGGCGTCGAGTCCGACGTGTAGAAGCCGAGCAGCCCGATCGTGTCTCCAGCGAGGGTCGGTACCGCCGTGGCGACGCTGTCCGCACCGGTCACCACCACCCCTGCGCGCGCGAGCGCGGCGATCGTGCTGTCGCGACCCTCGCTTCCCGCGTCGCGCGCATGGTTGTTGGCGATGTTGCCGACCACCGTGCCTCCCCGTCGGAGCGCGCGCAGCGCCGCGGCGCTCGACGGCGGGGCTCGGAAGGCGAAGCAGTTCGATGATCGTGCGCCGCACTTGGTCGGAGCGTTCCCCGATCCGATCGCCGACTCGACGTTGAGCAGCACGACTTCCGCGTCGGCAACGAGCGGTCGCAGTGGCACCAGCAGCGATGCCGGATCGTCGCGCTGTCGGAATCGCGTGCGAAGTCGTTCCGAGGCGACGCGTGTCCATGCCGTGTCCAGGTTGGTCCCGAGGGTGACGTCCCCCCCCGCGCAGACACGTACAGGCGCGCGCAGCGACCGCAGAGGCAGCGTGTCGGTTCGGCGGGTCCCGCGCGGGGCTGCCGTCGATCGACTCGGCGCGGTTCGCGCCTCTGTTCGCGGCGTCGTGTCTGCGCGGACACTGTCGGCGGCGCGGGGCGCTCGCGCCGTGGGCGGCGGTTGCGCCGGAATGGGCGGCGGTTGGGCCGGAGCGGGCGCCGGTTCAGACGTGCCTCGCGGTCCGCACCCCGCGGCCATGGCGAATCCGGCCACGAGGAGCAGTCTGGAAGTTCGCGTGCCGGGATTTTCTGCGCTCGCGCCCATGAGGTCCGTCTCGAGTCGGGCGTCGTCGTAGTGACGACGCGGGCGAGGGTGCACAGGCTGGACCCCGCGGGACAATGCTCGCGCCACGCCGCCGGGTTCGTCAATCCATCCGCGCCGTCCGGTCGGTAACTTCATTGCGGTGTGCGCCAGCCCGGTGCTCGGTTCGAGGTACCGTACTGGGTCGCGACCGACAACGCACTGGAGAGCTCGCATGCCCGACGATCACATCACGACATACCGCGCGCCGTGCGCGGGTCTCGAGCCGACCGAGGTGCGCGGCGCGACCTCGCGTCGCGAGTTCCTCCGGCTCGTCGGCGCTGTCGGCGCGTTCGCCGCGCTGCCGGGCTTGGTGATGGCCTGCGATTCGGACGAGGTCACGGCCCCACTGAACGGCATTCCCGGGTCGGGCAGCCCGCTACTGATCGACTTCGCCAGGGGTGACGCGGCCGTGCTGCAGTTCGCCCTCGTGCTCGAGCATCTCGAGGCGGATTTCTACACGCGCGTCGTGGACGCCTTCGACAGCTCCAACATCACCACCGCCGAGCGGGCCGTGCTCACCGAGATCCGCAATCACGAGGTCGCACACCGCGAGTTCCTCAAGCGCGTGCTCGGCACGGAGGACGCCCTGACCGCAACGCCGACGTTTCGTGGAATCGACTTCGCGGACCGCACCGCGGCGCTCACGGCGGCGAAGGAGCTCGAAGATCTCGGCGTCGCCGCTTACAACGGCGTGGTGCAGTATCTCGTCACCGCTGAGAACGTGCTCGCCGTGTCGAAGATCGTCTCGGTCGAGGCGCGCCACGCCGCGACGATTCGCGACCTTTTGAGCGCGCGCTCGGCTGAGTTCTCGCCGAACCCGGCCGATGAGGTGTTTCGTCCCGCAAAGGTCGCCGCGATGATGCAGTCGAGCCTCGTCGACAAGCTCGGATTCGTGAACTCGCCGGCGTCGTTCGTGCAGGGTCCCCGCGGCAACGGTTGAAGCGATGCCAATTCTACCTCCTGCTCCTCCCGGCGTGCGTGTCGTATCGCCAGTCGCGGCCGATGCGGTCGACTCACTGCGCCTCGCGCTCCTCGTGGCATATCTCCAGTCCGAGCTCTACTCCCGCGCGTTGGCAACGGCCGGCTTCGTGGTCGCCGCCGATGCAACCGTGTTCGGGACGTTGAGCGCTCAGGAGACGAACCACGTGACCTCGCTCGCCGGGCTCATCACGGCACGGCTCGGCCAAGTCCCCGCTCGCCCTACTTTCGACTTCACCGCCAAGGGCGCACTGCCCGGCTTCGCATTCGCGGCCAACCAGTACGAGACTTTCCTTATGCTGGCCCAGGCGTTCGAGGATCTCTCCGTACGCGCGTACAAGGGTCAGGTGCAGGCACTCGTCGCCGACAAGACGGCGCTCAATGCGGCGCTCGCGATCCACGCCGTGGAAGCCCGTCACGCGGCGGAGGTCCGCCGGATTCGCGGGAAGAAAGGATGGGTCACCGGAAGCAGTCGAGAGGATCTTCCGGCCTTCCTGCAGCCCGTCTACGACGGGGAGGAGCTCACCACTCAGGGGACGGTCGACGTCGTCGCGGGCGTCGGATCGTTCGGCGGGGCGGAGACGGCTTCACAGGCGTTCGATGAGCCGCTCACGACCGCTCAGGTGACGGCGATCATCACCCCGTTCATCACGTAGCGCACCAGAGCGAGGGCGGACGTGTTACTGGGGCCGCGCGCTCCCGCCGTCCACCACGTAGCGCCACGTGCCGTCGCGCTGCTTCTTCCAGACCGTGAGGTACTTGGAGAATCGCTCGATCTTCGCGCCGTCCTCGCGAACGCCGGTGAAGACGGCATTACCCACGGTGTAGCCCAAGTCGCCCGATGCAGCGACCTCGCCGTGGACCGGGTGCCAGACGAGCGAGTTCTTCTCCGTCGGCGAACCGAACGACGCGCTGATCGCGTGAGGACCGTTGATGAACTCACCGGGACCGGAGAACATTTGCGCGTCCGCTGCGGCATATCGGCCGAAGGCGGCGCCAGTGCCGTACTTGGTTGCGTCGGTCGAGAACTCCATGTCCGTCGAGCGGATCGCTTCCAGCGGGCCGTTGCGACGCTCCATCGCGACGTTGGGCATCGCCGCTGCTGCCAGCGCCGGCGGAAGAGTCAGGTCCGTGGGCGGAGCGCCGTAGGTCTCGGCATACGCCGCGATACGCCAGCCGACCGGCAGGAGTCTCCAGTAGGCGATGTACCGATCGACGCGGATTGCCGGCGCGCCGTTCGTCGTGATGCTGACGATCGTGTAGCCGTAGCTGTAGCCGCTCTGTCCGTCGCGGCTCGCTTCCGCTCGCACCGGTTGCCACCTGACGGCGAATGGAGCCGCCAGCGATTCTGCCGCGGCTATCGCGCGCGCGGCATCACGTCCGCGCACGATCGGCAGCCCGCCGCGCAGATAGACGACGTCTTCGGTGAGGTTGACCGCGAGACCTTCGGACATCCCCCGCCGCATCACGGAGTCGGCGCGCGCGATGTCGGCTCGCAGCAGCTCGTCGTGAGCGGCCTCGGCGTCGGACGGCGGCTCGAGCAGCGAGGCACCGACGAACGCAGCCCCGGGCGGCCGCGCACCCTGGTGGCAGGCCCCCGTCGACAGCGCTGTCAATAGAAGTACGCCGAGTCGTCTCACGCCCACGCTCCATCGCGCCGGGGTCAGCGGGGCGGCCGACCCCGCGATCTGACACTACAGCCCTAACCTCGACCGCGCCACTCCGGTCATCGACAGCGGCGGACTCGACCGTGGAATTCTCCCGACACGCTCGCGGGATTCCCCCTGAGCAGTGTGGTACTCCGCCCGACGGACGCAGGGTCCACCCCAGGCGAGAGTTCAGGCATCCGATCGCCTGGAGTCACGTCTCATGATGTTCGCCGCTCGCCTTGGACTCGCCGTCGCCATGCTCGCCCTCTTCGGCGAAGCACTGCCTGCGCAGACGACTCCGTCGCTTCCCTTCGCGGTCGGCGAGCGGCTGGTCTACGAGGGAAAGGTGCGGGGAATCAGTGGCCGCGGCACGATGTGGATCGAGGGACCGGTCGAGGTCCGCGGCGTATCGACGTTCGAGCTCCACTTCGATTTTGCCGCCCGGGTCGGACCGCTCTCGGTCACTCAAAAGTCGACGTCCTGGCTGGACCCGCAGCGCATGGCGGCGATGCGCTTCGAGAAGCGCGAGCGATACCCGCTCGCCCGGCGCAGCGAGGCCTTCGATCTCTACCCCGATGAGCGCCGCTGGCGCGCCAGTGATGGAGAGACGGGCGCGAGCCCGACGAGCGCACCACTCGACGAGCTCTCCTTCATCTACTTCGTCCGCACCCTTCCCTTTACGTCGGACTCGACGCTCAGCTTCGCGCGCCACTTCGATCTCCAGCGCAGCCCCACGCTCATCCGCGTCCTCGGCCGCGAGCAGGTCGACACTCCCGCGGGCAGCTACACCGCGGTGGTGGTCGAGATGCGCGTACGCGACCCACAGCACTACAAGGGTGAGGGCACGATCCGCTTCTCGATCTCCGACGACGGGTGCCGGCTACCCGTACGGATCGAGAGCAAGATCCCCGACGCGGGCACCGTAGTGCTCACCTTGGCGCAGGCTGGTGGGGACACCCTCTGTGCCTCGCGGCTCGCCCGTCGCTGAGGATCTCGTGTCGGGAGTTCTCCCGACCGATGGGGACCGAATCACGGAGAACGATCCGCATTTCGCCCCACGGAAAGCCTGCCCCGCGAGTGCGACTTTGGACTCACGAAGCGCGACACGCGCGCACCGCGAATACGAAGTCGGATGCCAGGAGGCCCGACCAATGAGACTCAGGATCAAGAACACCTTGCTCGCCCTCGCGATCATCGTCCCCGCCTCGGGCGCATGGACGGTCGCGAACGAGCTCCTCGTGCTCCAGCCGCAGAGCCGCCTCTGGATCGACGGCACCTCGACGGTCCGGAGCTTCAGCTGCAAGGCGGGAGAGGTGAACGCCGTCGTCGAGGCGAGCAGCCCGAATGCCATCCCGCAGCTCCTCACCGGTGAGAAGGGCGTGACGACCGCACGCGTCACGGTGCCCGCCGAGCGGCTGGACTGCGGCAACGGAACGATGAACGAGCACATGCGGAAGGCGCTCAAGGTCTCCGACAACAAGACCATCGAGTTCCGCCTCACCGATTACGAGGTGACCCAGGGCTCCGAGAGCGTCGCCGGAACGATCAACGGCACCCTCGTTCTCGGCGGCGTCACGAAGTCGATCACGATGAAGGCCGAAGGCAAGCCCGAAGGCGGAATGCTCCACATCACGGGTGTCTACGACCTCAACATGACCGAGTACGGGCTCAAGCCGCCCACGCTGATGTTCGGCCGGATCAAGGTCGGCGAGACGGTGAAAGTGAAGTACGACCTGCTGCTCAAGAGCTGATCAAACTGAAGTCATACCCGAGGAACACTACCATGATGACCACCCGATTCTTCCTCCTCGCTGCCTTCGTGGCGGCGACCCCAGCTCTCGCGCAGGACGCCACGGTCACCGTCGCGTCGAGGGACACGACCTCCAAGGCTGCTGCCACGGCACCGGCCCCGACCGACACGCAGCCCGCGAAGACGAGCGACGCGAAGGCCGTGCGGTACTACGTGCCGGCGATCGAGATCCAGCACATGCGCGCGCTCGATCAGCGCGGCCTGAACGTGTTCGAGTCCCCGAAGGAGCCCGGCGCGGCGTACACGGGTTTCAAGCTCTCCTGGGGCGGCGCCTTCGCCCAGCAGTTCCAGAACCTGACGCA
>DATFOL010000431.1:0-2397 GCA_035265545.1 Gemmatimonadaceae bacterium
GAGCGGCTCGGGCCGGTGAGGCCCCTGCGCGCGGAGGACATAGCAGCGCTGCGTCGCGCGCGTGAGGCGGCCCGTGGTGGTTGGGAAGCGGACGGTGCACGCATGGCAGCGGAGGAGTACGAATGAGCGACGAGACGCGAACGCACGAGGCAGCGGCCCCGGGCAGCGAGGGCGACGACTCGCTGACGCTCGTGGAGTCGCTCATGGCGGAGCGACGCAAATACGAGAACTGGATCGCCGCCCTGGAGTCGCGCCGCGCCACGACCCCCGAGCGCGTGTTCAGTCGGGTGCACGCGGACTATCACGATCGTCTCGACGCCGTCATCGAGCAGCTCAAGGAGCACACCGAAGGGCTGCGAGCCGAGCTGGCATCGCTCACGCTCCGGCTCACGGCGATCGAGGAAGAGCAGCAGCAGCGCCACGACGAACGGGCCGAGGCCGAGCTTCGCGCGCACGTCGGTGAGCTGTCGCCGGACGCCTGGAATCAGGTCGCCGCCGAGGCGGACCGTTCGATCGAGGGTCTCACCGCCAAGCACAGCGAGCTCGAAAGCGAGCGCATGAAGACGCGCGAGCTCCTCAACGAGGCCGAGCGTCCACCGACTCCGCGAGGGGGACCGGCCGTGAAGGCCGCAGCTGCCGCTCCGGCCAGCGCGCCTGTCGCTGCGCCAGCGCCCGTCCCTGCTGCGTCGCGCGTCGATCCGGCGGCGGCGGCGGTTCCAGTCGCGCGCACATCGGCGGCTGGCGAGGCTCAGCGGGGGCGACCGGAGTCGGTCGCCGCACCGGTGGCGGCGGCACCAGGTACCACCGAGCTTCCGACCGAGCTGCCGCCCCCGGTGATCGCCGCCGAGGCGAGGCTCGTCGAGGCAGCTTCGGCCGCGCCGGCAGGGGCCGAGCGCACCGACGCCGATGTCACGCCGCCCCCGACGCAACGCGCCGACGCGACTCGTCTCTCGGGGCAGACGAAGGGCACCTTCGACGAGCTCGCGTTCCTCAGCTCGGTGGTGGACACGCCGAGCGGTGTATTGGAGACGCCGCCGGCCGATCGGCCCGATGAGCGGACGCGGCGCGACAGCTTCGCGCAGCGCGCCACTGAGGATGACATCGTGAATCTGGCCAGCGATCCGGGCGCGTCGCTGAACAGCGCAGGACGTACGGCTGGCTCGCCGCTGGCGATGAACGTTTCGGGAAACATCCCGATCGTCATCAAGGACAAGACCACCGAAGCGGCCAAGTCGCTCAAGTGCGGCGAATGCGGTGCGATGAACTACCCGACGGAATGGTACTGCGAGCGCTGCGGCGCCGAGCTCGCGTCGCTCTGAGGTCCCTGAATGAAGAAGCGCCGGTCGGCATTCACTGCCGACCGGCGCTTTCTCGTTCGAGCTGCGTCAGGCCGTCGCGGCGGCTTGGGCGAGGTGGCTCTTCTGACGCGCCGCGAGGTTCTTGTGCACGAGCCCCTTTCGGGCGGCACGGTCGAGCAGGCTGATGGCCGAGGACCGCTCCTCGGCGGTGGCCGTCGGCGCCTTGGCCTTCTTGAGCGCCGTGCGAAGCGCGGAGCGCTGCGCGCGGTTGCGCACGGTGGCAGCGCGCGACTTCCGCATGTTCTTCTTCGCGGATGCGATATTCGGCACGAGAAAATCTCCAGAAAATTCGGTAGGAAATCGCGATCGTCGCGAACCCGCAAGCTACGGGCGCAGATGAGCGAAGTCAAGCAGGGACAGTACGTTGGCACTGTCCCTGCTCGAACGCGACGACTACCAGACCCTGGTGGCTTCGGCTTCGCGAAGCCGACGCCATTTCGCCTCCACGCGAAGCGTGTGCGACCGCTGTACCGCCAGGCCGCTCTCGCTACGAACTCGCGAGTTCACCTGGTTCACCCACAGGGTATTGCAAACGACGCTGGCCCAGATGGGCTTCGCGCGGGGGGTAGGAATCATCACTGAGTAAGGCCCATCCCTGATGCCACCGCGAAGCGGTGGTCCCCCCGGGTGAGTCCGCGGCTCCGGCGCAAGGTTCGTAAGTGGCTGTCGTGCGCTGGTTTCCGTGTGAACGTCGAGACCGACTTCGGAGACCAACCAACGCTTTACTCTCCTCGGGGCCGCCACTACCTTACGCCGGTCGCGCACCCCCCTGACCCGCAGGGAGCCGCCGCCCTCGCCCACCGCCGTTGCAGATAATCCAGAACCTGTTGCTGTACGGGCCGGTCCTGCTGTTCTCCGTCATCGCGCACGAAATCGCGCACGGCTGGGCGGCGCTTCGACAGGGCGATCGGACGGCGCTCGACGCGGGCCGGCTCACGTGGAATCCGAGGTCGCACATCGACCCGTTCTTCACCATCCTGCTTCCGCTCATGACGATCGCCGGCTCGCTGGCGGCTGGAGCGCGGCCGATGGTGTTCGG
>DATFOL010000432.1:0-3820 GCA_035265545.1 Gemmatimonadaceae bacterium
GACGCTCGGATCGAACGCAGGATCGGAAAGCGGAGATTGCTGTGCGGCACCTAAGCGCGGGAACGCGATGCTTCCGACGAGCGTCACCACAGGAAGCAGTTGCACCGCAATCATCCGCATCGAAGCTCCGGCACAGTTGCATGCTATGTTTTTAGCACACACGACCGCGCTGCGGGCGTTCGGAGACGACATGAGGGCTACTCGCGGCTGAGGGTCAGTTGCGGGCGATCGCTTCGAGCGCGTGGCGTGCGTCGGTCGAGGACGCGATGTCTTTCGTCACCCGCAGATAGGCGTCACGAACGGCCGGTGTACGTACCGCGCCGGCGCCCGCGAGGGCGACGAGCACGCCGGCGCGATCGCTCGACGACGCGATCTCGCCCGCCGACTCGATCGTCGCGAGCGCGATGTCGTTCGACTTCGCCGCGAAGGGGACTGCCGTCATGAGCACGCGACTGAGATCCCCCGACGACGGAATCGTGACTGCAGTCGCGAAGAACGCCTGCCGCAGCGCGGCATCGGTTCGGCCGAGATATCGAGGAGCGAGCTCCACGAGCAGACGGGTCTTGTCGCCGCTGCTCGGGATGGTCTGCGCGATGCGCATCACGGCAAGCAGCTGGTCGCGATCGTCGCTTTGGCCGAACACCATCAGCACCGCGGTGCGGTCGCCACTGCTCGCGACGGCGCCGATGGCCGAATCCAGGACGACCCCCTGCAGCCTGCTCTGGCGTGTCTGCTGGCCCGCCTTGGAGAGCACGGCGCGGAGATCGCCCGAGCTCGGGATGTCGCGGCCGGCCTGCCGCACGAGCTGCTCGAGCTCCGGCTGGGACAGCTTGTTGTCGAGCAGCACGCCGTAGTGCGCGCGCTTGGCGCCGGAGCTCCGCAGTTCGTCGATGTGGCGTAGCGTGCCGCCGACGCCCTCTCGAGCGCGCCAGCGTGCCACGCGTGGCTCGACGTTGATTGCGGCCTCGGCGAGCACGCGTGGCAGAAGCTCCGCGAACCAGCGCTGGCCCTCGTCGTCGAACGGACGCTCGACGCCATTCACACGGTAGAGCGGGACGAGCGTCCGAGCGTCGTTCGATGCGTACGCGAAGGTGAGCTCGCGATCCGTGCTTCCCGTACGCTCACGGAAGTAGGCGCGCGCCATCGGAGCGGGCGTGAGTGACACGATCCGGTTCTCGTCGAGCGTCGTGACGATCTTGCCGTTGATCGCCGCCTGCCGGCAGCGACTCTGATCGAACTCGAGGTAGCGGACCGTGCTCCGGCCGTCGTCGTCGTCCGCGTGCATGTGCAGGCCGGTCTGCGACGAGTTGCCGTATCGGAACCCGTCGCAGCTGTCGTCGTCGCGCGTCTTCGTCGTCGTCGATGTCGAAGACGTGGACCCGGACGACGAGCTCGATCCAGACGCCGAATTCGACCCCGACGCGGAGCTCGAAGACGGCGAAGACGACGTCGCGATCCGCGCGCGAGCCGTGTCGATCGACCCGACGCGTGCGTCGAGTACCTGTTGCGAGCTATCGCGCGATTCCAGCCGCTGCGAGAGCCGCTGGTCGCTCCGGACGGAGTCGCTCGAATCGCTCGTCGCCGAGCGCGACGCACTCGCCGACGATTCGCTGGAGGCGGAAGCGGACGCGGTGTGCGTGGGCTGGGGCGCCTGTCGGTACGGCTGCAGCGCCGCGAGCGGGACGATGACGAGCAGGCTGGCGAGCGCGCTCATGAGCGTACGTCCTCGGTGGAGGGGATGGCGGTCGAGCACGGGATCGAGGATGGAGAGCATGCGTCCCTCGAACTCGCTGCGTCGCGCCATCGCGAGGGCGGCGAAGGCCGGCTGCGCCGCGCGATGTGCGGGCGTGCCGAGCGACTGCACCATCTCGAGCAGATCGGCGGCGTAGCGCGAGGGCTGGGTGCCGTGTCGGAGCACGTAGTCGTCGCACGCGTGCTCGCGCTCGAGCTGCATGCGGCGCACGGCGATCCACACCAGCGGATCGAACCAGAAGAGGGCGAGCGCGAGCTGTCCGACGAGCTGGGTGAGCGCATCCAGGCGCTTCACGTGCGCCATCTCGTGCACGAGCACGTAGCGGCGCCGCTCCTCGGGCCACTCGTCGGCGTCGTCGGGGAGGAGCACCACGGGATAGACGACGCCCCACGTCACCGGCACGCCGAGCCGGTCGCCGCGCATCAGGATGAGCGGACGCTCGATGCGCAGCGTGTTCGCCAACCGCTGCGCGAGCGACAGCCAACCGCCATCGTCGATCCGCTGGCCGCGCCGCGCGAGCCGCGCGACGAGCATCGTGCCCACCGCGAGTCGGAGCAGCACGGCGGCGGCGCCGAGCGCCCAGACCACGAACAGCACCCGCGTAGCGGACGGTCGCGTCCGCGCCGGCGTGGACGCCGGCGCCGGGCTCGTGGCAGGAGCGACCGTGTCGCGCGGCGCCGTTGTCCGATCGGCGGTCGGCGGGACGTACGTCGCAGCGCCAGCAGATGCGGGGAGGCCCGTCTCGGTCGGCGCGCGATCGGCCAGTGCCGGCGCCGCTGGGCGCTCGTCGGCCCTCGCCGGGACGAGCGCGCTCACCGCGTCGGGAGCTACGACCCGCCAGCGCGGGCCCCACACCGCGAGACCCAGAAGCAGGACCTGCGCGGCGATCGCACCGGCCCAGATCGCGTGGCGCAGGGCGGCCGAGCGCCGGTGCAGCAGCACGGTGAGCACGAGCGCGACGAGCAGGATGATGGCGCCACGGAGGGCGGCGTCGAACAGCGGCGAGGCCAGGACGTCGCGCATGTCAGCGTCCCTCCCGCTTCGCCGCATCGATCAGGCGCGACATCCGGTCGAGCTCCGCCTCGCTCATCTTCTCGCCCTTGATCGCGAGCAGCGCGGCGACCGCCTGCTCGGCCGAGTTGTCGAAGAAGGTCTTGAGCAGGTGCGAGAGCGCGTGCTGCCGTGCGGCATCGCGGCGAACCACCGGGAGGTAGACGTAGGCGCGCCCCTCTTCCTCGTGTCTGACGTGCCCTTTCTGTTCGAGGATGCGGAGCAGAGCGCGCACGGCCGAATAGCTCGGCGCGTCGGACAGACCTTCCATCACTTCGGCGGCCGTCGCACGGCCGACCCGGAAGAGGAAGTCCATGATCTGCCGCTCGCGTCGGCTCAGGTCGCGCGTCTCGTCGTTCGCGTTCACATCGGTCTCCGGTCGAGGTGCTAGGAAATTAGCACATGCTAGAAAATTAGCAATAGCTGGCGCCCGACGGCCTCGTCAGAGCGGTTCGAGCAGCGCGCGCTCCCCTACGGCATTGCGCCCGGACATCTTTCCGCCGATGCCCCATGACGCCGTGCAGATCGACTACCCGGGCTGGGCCCACGACTTCATCACGTGGGACACGGTCTACCGCACTGACGAGGAGCGGATGCGGCTCGCGATCGCGGTGTCGCGGGAGAACGTGGAGCGCGACACCGGTGGCCCGTTCGGCGCGGCGATCTTCGAGAGCGAGTCGGGCCGGCTGGTCGCCGTCGGCATGAACAGCGTGGTGCGGCTGAACAACTGCACGCTGCACGGCGAGATGGTCGCGTTCATGATGGCGCAGGCGCGCGTGGGCTCGTTCACGCTGAACGCGCCGCACCTGCCGGCGCACGAGATCGTGACGTCGTGCGAGCCGTGCGCGATGTGCCTGGGGGCGACGTTGTGGAGCGGGGTGCGCCGCGTGGTGTACGGCGCGGCCCGCGAGGACGCCTCCGTCCTCGGCTTCGAGGAGGGGCCCGTCTTCCCGGAGTCGTACGAGTACCTGGAGGCGCGGGGCATCGAGATCGTGCGCGGCGTGCTGCGCGACGACG
>DATFOL010000433.1:0-9795 GCA_035265545.1 Gemmatimonadaceae bacterium
CTTCGATCTGCAGATCGTCGCGGGACGACATCCAGTGGTCGAGCGGATGATGCCCCGCGACAAGTTCATTCCCAACGACGTTCGGCTCACCGGGGACGAGCGGCTGCTCATCCTCACCGGACCAAACATGGCGGGGAAAAGCACGATCCTGCGGCAGGTGGGACTCATCGTGGTACTCGCGCAGGTGGGGAGCTTCGTACCGGCGGCGGCCGCGACGATCGGCCTGTGCGACCGCGTGTTCACGCGCGTGGGCGCGAGCGACAATCTGGTCCGCGGGCAATCCACGTTCATGGTCGAGATGGCGGAGACGAGCGCGATCCTCCACACGGCGACCCGGCGCAGTCTCGTGCTGCTCGACGAGATCGGCCGCGGCACGAGCACGTACGACGGCGTGTCGATCGCGTGGGCCGTGAGCGAGCACCTGCACAACGTCGTGGGCTGCAAGACCATCTTCGCCACGCACTACCACGAGCTCGTGCAGCTGGCGGACGAATTAGTAGCAGTGAGAAACTATAACGTGGGCGTTCGCGAGGTGGGCGACCACGTCCTGTTCCTGCACCGACTGCAGCCGGGCGGCGCCGACCGCTCCTATGGTATCGAGGTCGGCAAGCTGGCCGGACTGCCGGAGCCCGTGATCGCACGCGCGCGCGACGTGCTTCGCCTACTCGAAGGTGAGGCGGAGCGCATGGTTCCCACGCTCGCCTCCGGCATGGTGGGTACGGGTCGCTCCGTGCGCCGTGCGCCAGCGACCACTGTCGCACCGACGGATCAACTCGCCCTGTTCGCACCGGCGGCCCCGCATCCCGTGGTCGAGCAGCTTCGAGGGACCGACGTCAACACGCTCACCCCGATCGCCGCCTTGCAGCTGCTGGCCGAGCTCGCCGAGCGCACGCGCGACGCCTGATCATCACTGCGCGTCGAGCCCGATCGGACCGGGCGCTACATTAGTCAGCATGGCGAATTTCCTGCGCTGCCGCGCTTCGCTACTTCTCGTGTCCATGACGATGGTGGGCTGCGTGGACCGGGACACACCAAAGAAGGTGGCGCGGGTTTTCCAGACCGGGCCCGATACACCGGACGAGAAGCCGCAGATGTTGAACGAGGACCTCCCCTTCCACTACCCGCCGGAGCTGTACGCGCGAAAGGTGCAGGGGAACGTCACGCTGCGACTCTACCTCGACCATGGCGGACAGATCGTTCCGGACTCGACGCGCATCGAGGAGTCGAGCGGCTATCCCGGGCTCGACTCGGCCGCCGTGAAGGGATCGCAAGACCTCCGGTTGTCGCCGGCCAAGCTGCGGGGCCAACCACTCGCGGCGTCGATACTGTTTCCGGTCTATTTCCGTCATCCTGACGCCCATGCGCTGCCCGGCGACACCATCCTGCGGCGGATGATGCCTTCAGCCACTCCGAAAGAACGATGAGCCCCTCCACGACGCCGGCCGCGCCGCCGGCCGCACCGCCACACGCGCGCGCGACCGCGCGCAATCTAAAGCCGTATGAGAGTGTGCTCGAGACGGTCGGATGGACGCCGTTGATCCGCCTCACCCGGGTAACGCGCGGGATCCGCACGCCGGTCTACGGCAAGGCAGACTTCTTCAATCCGGGCGGCTCGGTAAAGGACCGCATCGGCCTACCGATCATCGAGCAGGCCGAGCGCGAGGGCCGGCTCCGGCCTGGCGGCACGATCGTCGAGGGTACGAGCGGCAACACTGGCGTCGGGCTCGCGATCGCGGCGGCGCTCAAGGGCTACAAGTGCATCTTCACGATGCCGGACAAGATGTCGCAGGAGAAGGTGCGCCTGCTCAAGGCGTTCGGCGCCGAGGTGATCATCACGCCAACCGCGGTCGCCGCGGATCATCCCGACAACTACGTGATGATGGCGAAGCGCATCGCCGCCGAGACGCCGAACGCGATCCTCGCCGACCAGTTCTACAACCAGACGAATCCCGAGGCGCACTACGCGACCACGGGGCCCGAGCTGTGGGAGCAGACCGAGGGACGGATCACGCACTTCGTCGCCGCCGCCGGGACGGGCGGGACGATCACCGGCGTCGGCCGCTACCTCAAGGAGCGCAACCCGAAGATCAGGATCATCGCTGGCGACCCGCAGGGCTCGATCCTGGCCGAGCTGTGGCGAAGCCAGGGTACGCACCGGCCGGACGGCTCACCGTACAAGGTCGAGGGGATCGGACAGGACAAGCTCCCCGGCACGCTCGATCTCTCGCTCGTGGACGACTACCGCACGGTGAGCGATCGCGACGCGTTCGCGATGGCTCGGCGGCTCACGCGCGAGGAAGGCTTGTTCGTCGGAGGCTCGTCAGGGCTGATCACGCACGTGGCGCTGCAGGTGGCGCGCGAGGCCAACGATCCGGAGGCGCTCATCGTGACCTTCCTGTGCGATACGGGTGAGCGCTACCTGTCGAAGGTGTTCAACGACGAGTGGATGCGCGAAAACCAGCTGCTCGAGCCGGATCGGGTGACGCTCGGCGACCTGCTGGCGGACAAGGGCGACGGCGCACCTGCGGCGCTCGTCAGTGCCGCGCCCGGACAGCTCGTGCGCCAGGCGCTCGGGTTGATGCGGCTGCACGACGTCTCACAGCTGCCGGTCCTGGAGAACGGAGAATGCGTCGGCAGCGTGACGGAGTACGCGTTGACGCAGCGCGGGCTCGAGAGCTCGCGGTTCCTCGACGCGGTGGTCGGGGAAGTGATGGACGACGCGTTTCCCGTCGTCGATGCCGCACAGCACGTGGAGTCGGTCCAGAAGCTGCTTTCCAAGGCCACACCGGCCGTGCTCGTCCGCCGGTCGGGGACGATCGAGGGAATCGTGACGCGGAGCGACATGCTCGCGTATTTAATGTCGAGATGAGCGCGTGCGTGCGCCTTCGGTAGGGTGAACCATCCAATGGACTGACCAGTGCGAATCACGGTACTGATGGGCGGCACCTCGTCGGAGCGCGACGTCTCCCTCGCCTCGGGGCTCCGGATCGCCGAAGCGCTGCGATCGCGCGGACATACCGTCCGTGCGATCGATACGGCGAAGGGAGAACTCTCCCAGGCCGACGAGCAGCGCATGCTCTCGGAGCGCGTGGTGAAGCAGCTGCCACCGACTCCGGACGAGCTGGCGCGAATGAACGCCGAATCGCTCGCCGACACGGCGGCACGTCTGCCAAAGCGCGGTGACTGCGACGTGGCCTTCCTCGCGCTGCACGGCGGGCGCGGAGAGGACGGCACGATCCAAGCGCTGCTCGATCTGGCCGGCGTGCCGTACACGGGCAGTGGGCATCTGCCGAGCGCGCTCGCAATGGACAAGGATCTGTCGAAGCATCTCTTTCGTGCCTTCGCGGTGGGCACGGCGAACTGGATGATGGCGACCGATCAGGCCGCACCGCCGAGCGCGGCGAGCGTCGAGCGCGCGCTCGGGTGGCCCGTGATCGTGAAGCCGTCCAAGCAGGGCTCCACCGTCGGGCTCTCGATCGTGAAGCAGGCTTCCGATCTGGCGGCGGCCATCGCCGAAGCGTTCGAGCACGACGACGAGGTGATGATCGAGCAGTTCATCGCCGGCCGCGAGCTCACGGTCGGCATCCTCGGCGGCGAAGCGCTGCCGGTGGGCGAGATCATCCCGAAGCACGAGATCTACGACTACGAGTGCAAGTACACGGCAGGGATGGCCGAGGAGATCTTTCCCGCGCCGCTCACGGCGGAGCAGACGACCGAGGTGCAGGCGCAGGCGCAGCGCGCGTTCACCGCGCTCAAGCTCGGCGGGTGTGCGCGCATCGACTTCCGCATGTCGAGCGCGGGTGAGTTCTACTGTCTCGAGGCGAACACGCTGCCAGGGATGACGGCGACGAGCCTCATCCCGCAGGCGGCGGCCGCGGCGGGGATTCCGTTTCCCGAGCTCTGCGAGCGCATCGCGCAGCTGGCGGCCAATGCGTCGATCACAGCGGACGTGGCACCATGACGCCCTCCAACAGGCCGATGCCGCTGGGCGCCGCGCTGGCGGGGATCCCGTCCGGCATTCGCACGACGGGCCCGTGGGCCGGACGCCGGCAGCTCTTCGTGAAGTTCGCCGGGGTCGCCGAAACGGCGACGATGTACACGGCGGATGCGCTGCGGACCGAGCTGGCGCGTCTGGCGCAGCGCTCCGTCTATCATTCGATCGCCATCTCAGGAGGGGATCCGTTGGGCGAGGTAGACTTTCTGGCCGCAGCACTCGAGGGCGGCTCGCCACTGGCCGTGATGCTGGATCACGATGGACAGCGTCCCGAGGCGCTGGATCGCGTGATCGAATCGCTCGCGCTGGTGCAGGTGACGATGTCGGGGACCGAAGACGACGCGGCGCTGGCGCGGGCGCTGGCCACGCTGCGTCGCGCGGCGGAGAAACAAGTGGCGCATGCACTTGCGATCGTTCCGGAAGCGGACCCGAGTGACGGCCGACTTCTGAGGATCGTCGAGCAGGCGAAGGGCGCGAGCGTGGAGACTTCGGTGGTGGTGCACCCGACCACGGAGAGCCTGAGTGGCGACCGACGCTGGCTGACCTGGATCGAGCGCGCCTCGAGCGTGCACGGCGACGTGCGTCTGTTGCCGCGCCTGCCTGAGCCGACCGGAATGCGGTGAGACAAAGTCACGCCGCCGGAACCCGCAACACGGCCGGCGGTTAGTACGTTGTAGGGAGAGTGGCCAGCGCGACGCGCTTCGCCCGACTCGCAGGACCTCGAGCAGCTCCGTCCGATGGCAAATCCGACCCCATTCGAATCTCACGATCGCCCGCATCTAACGCGGTCGGTGCAGGTGGTGCTCGCGATCAACGTCGCGATGCTCTTCCTGCAGTGGACGGTCGTGAGCGACGCGGACGCATTCGCGGTGCTGGGCTTCCAGGCGGGGAGCCTACAGCGGACACTGTGGAGCGCGCTCACGTACATGTTCGTGCACTACGGCGTGTGGCATCTCGCGCTGAACATGTACGTGCTGCTCGCATTCGGGCCGCGCCTCGAGGCGACGATGGGGACGCGCGCCTTCACACTCTACTATCTCTGGTGCGGTCTCGGCGGCGCAGTCGCGCACATGCTGTTCGTCCGCACCGGGCTGCTGGTGGGTGCATCCGCGGGCGTGCTCGGCGTGATGTTCGCCTACTGGCAGCAGTGGCCAGAGGAGGAGCTCTCGCTGTTCGGCGTGATTCCGATGCGTCCCTGGTCGGTGCTGATGCTGCTGGGCGGTGCGATCCTCGTGTCCGGTGCCTGGGGCGCCGGAGCCGCGGTGGCCGGCGGCGAGCGGATCGCCTACATCGCGCACGTTGGCGGGATCGCGTTCGCGTGGCTGTACATGCGCACGCCCCCCGCGGCCAGCATCGAGCGGTTGCGGCAGCGCATCTCGCCGGCGCCGGATTATCCCCAGGACGAAACACCGCGCGCGATTCCGCGCACACTCCCGCGTGCACGCAGCAGCACGCAGCGGGACGACGTGGACGAGATCGTGGCGAAGAGCAAGGCGGTCGCCGCGCAGCAGCCACGTCCGATGACACGCACACTGGCCGCCCCAGTCCCACCCCCTCGTGAGGAAGGCGTAGCGGAGCTGGACCGGGTGCTGGACAAGATCTCGCTCGAGGGGCTGGACAGCCTCACGCCGACCGAGCGCGCCGTGCTCGACGAGATGGCCAAGCGGCTGCGCGGGGAAAACGAGCGCTGATAAAGAAAGAGCCCCCCGGACTTGCCGGGGGGCAGTACCGCCAGGCCGTTCTCCCGGCGGCAACGGCCGGCCCAGAGGGGACCGGCACGCCACCAACATATTGGTGACGCACGTCTGAGCGCTAGAGTCACGGGGCGCCAAGTGGCGTCGGTTGACGGTTTTTCGGTTTGCGGCCGGCCTCAGGAGGCTCCTGGCGTCCTGAGGCCGGCCGCAAACCGTCAACCGAAAGACCGACCAACCGACATTTCGTTGCTCTATCCCATTCGTCCGTGCGATCTTCCGGCATGCCGAGACCAGAGCTGCTGGAGACGTTCGCCAACCCATATCCGGGTCGCGGATACGAGATCGCGATGGAGTGCCCGGAGTTCACATCGTTGTGTCCGCTCGGCGGGGTCGAGACGGATGCGGAGGAGCTCAAGCAGCTCGAGGGTGGCGCGCCCGACTTCGCGACGATGTACATCACGTACGTGCCTGGCGACGTGTGCGTCGAGCTGAAGAGCCTCAAGCTCTATCTCTGGAGCTTCCGCAACGACGGGATCTTCTACGAGCGCGCGGTGAATCGCATCCTCGATGACCTCGCCGAGGCGACCAAGCCGGTGTGGATGGAGGTCGTGGGGGACTTCAACATCCGCGGGGGGATCAAGAGCGTGATCACCGCAAGCATCGGGGCGCGGACCAACAGCTGATCCGCGTACGCCGCGGATGAAAACTCAGAGCGCCGCGATCACTCGAGTGATCGCGGCGCTCTGGTGCATCAGCCTCCCCGAGGATCAGAAGTCGATGCGAAGACCGAGCTGCGTGCGCCAGAAGTTCGTGGCCGAGGTGCTCACGGGCGCGTACTCACCGCCAGCGGGCGGGGCGAACTGCACGACGGGCGTGGCGGTCTTGATGTCGCACGCCGCCGGTGTGGCGGTGCATCCCGTGCCGGCCCAGCCCACGTGGGTGACGAGGGGTACGTTGCTGTTGATCGTGGCGGGGGTGAACGGCTGCTTGCCCCAGTTCTTGTTGAGCAGGTTGCCGAAGTTGAAGATGTCCCACTGCAGTGCGAGACGCTCGCCACGCACCGACGGCAGGCGCTGACGGACGGACACGTCGACGAGGTGCGTGAATGGGTTGCGGCACGAATTGCGGGTCATGATCCGACCACGCTGCGAGCTGAGACAGGACGAGCTGCTGATGAAGTTCTCGAGATCCTGCGCCTGCGTGATGGGGCTACGGCTGCCCTGAGTGCGGAACTGGATCTCCGCTGGATCGAAGGCGTTGTTCGGCACGTAGAACAGGTCGTTCGTATTGAAGCCGTCGCCGTTCAGATCGCTCGACGTCCCGCCGCTCGAGGCATAGACGTAGTCGTGCGGCGCGCCGGAGACTCCCGTGTAGACCATCGTGACGTCGGTGGAGAGGTCACGCCACCATTCGAAGGTGCGGCTGAGCAGGGCGTTGAGCTTGTGTGGCTGGTCGAACAGGCTGATGCCCGTATACGGGACCTCCTGCGGACCGACGAGCGTGCGCCCGAACTGCGCGTTCGAGAGTGCGGTGCTCGAGGTGAAACTCTGCACATCGCGCGCGCGAGAGAACGTGTACGCGACGAGCGCCTCCCAATTGTCCGCGTATCGCTTGCGGAGCTGCGCCGTGAGGTTGTAGGCGTAGTCCTTGTTCTGGTTTTGCAGGTCGACCGCGGTCGAAAAGCGGGCGGTGCCGCCGTTCGCGGCGACGCTCGCGGGTGGAACCGCCGTCACGACACCGGTCGTCGGGATCCCGACGTTCGCGTACACGGTGCGGCCAGTGGTGCTGACGCCGGTGGAGGGGCCGACGTTCAGGTTGGCGAAGAAGAGCTGGTTGAGCGTGCGTGAGTACAGCCCTTCGAGCGTACCAATAAGGTTCCAGGGCAGCTGGCGATCGTACGCGAGCGACATGCGGAGCGGCTGCGGGAACTTGAGGTCCTTCGCCAGGAGATTGACGTCGCCGATCGGCTTAATGCCCTGGCCGTTGCGGCACGCGTTGATGGGCGTGGGATCCACCTGGAATGCCGGTGCCGTCCCCGAGCTTCCCTGGGTGTTGCAGTTGAGGAAGGTGATGATGTTCCCCGAGTTCACATAGGCATTCTCCATCCAGATGTAGGGCGGAGTGCCGACGAACAGACCGACGCCACCGCGGAGCTGGTTCTGACGGTCGCCGGTGACGTCCCAGTTGAAGCCGATGCGCGGTGAGAACTGAAGGGAGCGCTTCGGGATGTCGTCGGTGCGACGGCCGTAGGCGGAGTCGATGGCCGCGTTGTAGTCGACGTCGTCGAGCGCGCTGCTGACATCGAAGCGCAGCCCGGCCGTGATGGCAAGGCGCTGAGTCGGCGTCCACTGATCCTGCACATAGAACGCGTTCTGCAGGCCCGTGTAGTACACGTTGCCGTTGTCCTTCAGGATGATCGCCTTGCGGAAAGAGTTGGCGTTCCCGACGGCCACGCTGTCGAGGTTGCGGAACGACCACACGCCGAGCGAGCTCTGGGTGAACTGATTGCGCAGCCAGACATACTCGTTACGCGTGCCCACCGTGATGGAGTGATTCCCCATCGGCCGGAAGGTGAAGTTCTCGGTCAGCTCCCAGGTCCTGGTGTCGAGCTGATTGCCCTGCGAGAACTGATCTGCGCCAGCAAGGATGACCGAGTTGCCATTGACCCCGGCGACGTTGTTGACGCGGATCTGCGGGAAGGCGCTGAGCGGATCACGCCGGTTGAACCACTTGTTGTAGCCGACGAACAGCTCGTTCGAGGCGCCGTTGCCGAAGTTCGAGAAGAACTGCAGGACAGGCGCACTCTTGACGTTGCGGAAGTTGTGGAAGTTCTCGGAGAGCACCGCCTGAGTAGTAGTGCGTAGATTCTGTTGCCGCAGGCGCTCGCCGTCGCTGTAGTTGTAGCGCAGGACCATGCGATGGACGTCGTTGATCTGATAGTCCAGCCGGGCGAAGATATTTTTCAGCGGGTTGGGGATGTTCACGCTGCCCGCGGTCCCGACGTCCGGAGACCCGAGCTGCTTCATGAGCGCGAGGAAGCGCGCGAGCGTGTCAGGCTGCAGGGCGAACTTCTGCGCGGCGCTCGTCGGCTGGTCGGCGTACGGGCCCGCGACCGGGGTGTTCTCGGTGGTCCATTCGTTTGCCGTGAAGAAGTGCAGCTTGTCACGGAGGATCGGCCCACCGAGCGAGAAACCGCTCTGCGAGCGGTTGAACGGCTGGCCGCGCACGGCGGCCGTGTCGGCGCCGTACGATTGATTACGGAACGCGTGGAACACCGAACCGTGGAACTCGTTGGTGCCGCTCTTCGTGATGGCGTTCAGCAGGAAGCCACCGAAGTTGCCCTGACGCACATCAAAGGGTGCGAGTAGCACCTGCAGCTCCTTCACGGCTTCGACGGAGATCGATTTCGCGTTCACTTCGGCGCCAGGTGCGCCGGTGCTGCCGAGGCCGAACACGTCGCGCTCCGTGGCGCCGTCGATCTGCACGTTGTTCATGCGGTTCGACAGGCCGCCTGCCGAGGCGCCCGGACCCGTGTTGGAGACCTGGGGCGTGACCTTGACGAAGTCGTTGAGGTTGCGCGTCGTCGTGGGCACGCGCTGCAGCACGGAGTCCGAGATGGCGGTGCGCGTGCCGGTGTGGGTGGGGCTGAACTCGCCGGCGTTCGTCGTCCCGACGACCCGGACGGTGCTCAGCTGGGCCACCTGCTGCGAAAGCCTGAAATCGAGGGCGAGCGTCTCGGAGAGCGGGACGATCTGGTTTTCCTGCGTCCGCGGCTGCATGCCGATGCGACGCGCGGTGACGGAATAAGGTCCACCGGGCTCGAGGTTCTGCACGCGATAACGCCCGTCCTCACGCGTCATGGTGCCGACGGTGAAGCCAGTCGAACGGTTACGAATGACGACCTGCGCCGAAGCGATCGGCCGTCCTCCTTCGTCGGTCACCTGACCAGCGATGGCGCCGGTGGTGACGCCCTGAGCGGTGGCCCGCCCAGAGAGGCCAACGAGGAGGGCGGCGGCGACGCCCAGCATGAAACGCGTAAACCTCATGTGTGCTTCCTGATTGAAGTCTGGCGCCGTCAGCGGCGCCGCACGGAGCTCCGCAACTCGA
>DATFOL010000434.1:0-5690 GCA_035265545.1 Gemmatimonadaceae bacterium
TTCAGGATCAGGCCGCCGCCCAGTCCACTGCCGAAGTAGATGTAGAAGAACGTCCCGATCTGCCGCCCGCCGCCGTACCACCGCTCGCCGAGCGCGGCGGCGAGCGCGTTGTTCTCGAGGTAGACCGGTGTGTCCAACCGATCGCGCAGCCAGCCGGCCAGCGGGATGTCCTGCCAGCCCGGAAATGCCTTCGGGTTGACGAGGTAGCCGGTTCCATGCTCGTCGCGGTGCATCGGGCCGGGGACGCCGACGCCGAGTCCGGCGAGGTCGTCGACCCGCAGTCCCTGCCTGCCCGCCATCGTCTCCACCATCTCGCACATGAGGTCGAGCACCTCGCGGGGAGACGGCGTCTCGACCTCCAGGTGCATCCGGTGGCGCACCTGCCCCGCGAGGTCGACCAGCACACCCGTGAGGTGGTCGCGATCGAGGTCGAGCCCCACGGCGTATGCGCCGTCGGGATTGATCGTGAGCTCGGTGGACGGGGCGCCTCGGCCTTCGCTCTTTCGCCCACCCTCCCGAACGAGCCGCAGCTCCAGCAGCTCGCGGACGAGATTGGAGACGGTCTGGACGCTCAGCTGGGTGTGACGGGCCACGTCGGCGCGCGACAGTGGTCCGTGCACGCGGATGACTTCGTGGACGATCCGGAGATTGTACTTCTTCGTGTAGACGAGGTTGGTACCTGTCAGCACGGGCGTCGCGCGGCGCGGGTGGGGTGGGATACGACGCAGCTAAGCTAGCACCTGACGCAGCCGTGCGGATGGGGTCGAACAGCTTGACCTCACCCACGCAGCGGTCGCATATACGGCGACCACTCGCCGAATCGCGCTCCTGTTTATTCCATTCTTTGGAGTAAATGAGGCGCTCATTCCTCACCACACTCCGCGGCTCCCCCTCGGATGCGCCTCTCCACGTACGTCAGACTGCACGTGCTCGCGACCCTCTGGGGCGCGACCGCCGCCGCGCAGGGTGACACTACCCAATCGCTGCGACTGCCCCGGATCTTCGGCGACGCCATGGTGCTGCAGCGACAGACGGGCCTCCCTGTCTGGGGGTGGAGCGCGCCGCGGCAGACGGTGTCCGTCACTCTCGCCGGCGCCACGCGACGGGCAACGGCCGACGCGTCCGGCAGCTGGCGGGTGACGCTCCCGCCGCAGGGTCCTGGCGGCCCGTACCAGCTCGTCGTGCGCGCCGGAAGCGACAGCATCCTCATCCGCGACGTGTTGATCGGCGACGTGTGGGTGGCCTCCGGACAGTCGAACATGGAGTGGCCGCTCGCGACCACCAACGATGCCGCGTCCGTGATCGCTTCCACGCACGACCCGCGCATCCGGCACTTCAAGGTCCCCACCTCGTTCGCCCAGCGTCCCGAGCGCGATCTCGCCGGCGGACAGTGGTCGGCCGCGGATCGGCAGCACGTCGGGAGCTTCAGCGCCGTCGCCTACTATTTCGCGCGCGATCTTCGAAAGTCGATCGACGTGCCGATCGGGATCATCAACACGACGTGGGGCGGCAGCCGCATCGAGACGTGGATGAGCCGCGCCGCGCTCGGGATGGACAGCGCGCGCTGGGCCGCTGTCTGGCGCGAAGAGGAGAGCGCACAGCGCCGCTTCGCCGAGAATCTGCGCGCGAAGATCGGCGACGTCCCGAAGACGGATCCCGGGCTCGTGGACGGGCGCGCCGTCTGGGCCGACCCCGCGCTGGACGAGAGCGGATGGAAGTCCATCCCGGTGCCATCCCTCTGGGAGCAGGCCGGCTACGACGGGATGGACGGCATCGCGTGGTATCGCGTCTCGTTCGACCTCACCGCCGAAGAGGCGGCGCGCGGCGCGAAGCTCGGACTCGCCGCGATCGACGACGCCGACGTCACGTGGGTCAACGGCGTCGAAGTCGGCCGCACGAACGGCTACAACCTTCCCCGCGCGTACGACGTGCCGGCATCGGCGCTGCACGCGGGGCGGAACGTCGTCGCCGTGCGGGTGGAGGACACCGGCGGTGGCGGCGGCATCTACGGAGACTCCGCCGCGGTGTTCCTCGAAGTCGGCGGCGCGCGACGGCCGCTCGGCAGCGGATGGAAGTTCCGCGTCGGTACGGCGTCCATGCAGCCCGACGGGCAGCACATCAACAAGGTGCCGACGGTGCTGTACAACAAGATGGTGCACCCGCTGCTCGGCTTCCCGATCAAGGGCGTCATCTGGTATCAGGGCGAGTCGAACGCCGACAGCGCGGCGGACGCGCGCAAGTACGAGGCGCTGTTCAAGACGATGATCACGAGCTGGCGGCGTGAATGGCACGCCGGCGAGTTCCCCTTTCTTTGGGTGCAGCTCGCCAACTTCATGGCCCCCGATTCCCAGCCGCCGGCGCAGAGCGCGTGGGCGATACTCCGCGACGCGCAGAGCGCCGCGCTCGCGCTCCCGAAGACCGGCCAGGCCGTCATCACCGACATCGGCGACGCCCAGGACATCCATCCGCGCAACAAGCGGGACGTCGGTGCGCGATTGGCGCTCGCCGCGCGGCAAGTGGCGTACGGGCAGCCGGTGGAGCACGTCGGACCGACGCATCGTGCCCACGTCGTGCGCGGTAACGAGATGGTGCTCCGGTTCGACCACGTCGGCGGTGGGCTCGTGAGCCGCGCGAACGGCGGTGCGGTCGGCGGGTTCGCGATCGCCGGCTCGGACCAGCGGTTCGTGTGGGCCGATGCGCGCATCGAGGGGAACACGGTGATCGTCTCGAGCCCGCAGGTCGCCGCGCCCGTCGCGGTGCGGTACGCATGGGGCAACAACCCCACGCGCGCGAGCCTCTACAGCCGCGAGGGCCTTCCCGCCGTGCCGTTCCGAACGGACACGTGGTAGCGCGATGAACCTTCATCTGATCGATGTCCTGATCATCGGCGCCTACATCACGGCGACGATCGTGATCGGCTTCTGGATCTCGAAGCGCGCCTCCCGGAGCATCCGCAACTACTTCCTGGGCGGCAACACCATCCCGTGGTACGTGCTCGGTGTCTCGGATGCGTCCGGGATGTTCGACGTCAGCGGGACGATGTGGATGGTCTACCTGCTATTCGTGTACGGCCTCAAGAGCATCTGGATCCCGTGGCTCTGGCCGGTCTTCAATCAGATCATCCTGATGGTCTTCCTCTCGACCTGGCTGCGCCGGTCGGGAGTGATGACGGGGGCGGAGTGGATCCGCTTCCGCTTCGGCGAGGGGCGCGCCAGCAACCTCGCGCACCTGATCGTCGTGCTGTTCGCGCTGCTGAACGTCATCGGCTTTCTCGCGTACGCCTTCATCGGCATCGGGAAGTTCGCGTCGACGTTCCTGCCCTGGGCCCTCTCGGCCGATCCGACGACGAACGCGAAGCTGTGGGGGCTGCTCATCATCGGCATCACCACGCTCTACGTCGCGAAAGGCGGGATGTTCAGCGTGGTGTTCACCGAGGTGCTCCAGTTCTCCATCATGACGGTCGCGAGCATCTCGGTCGGCATACTGGTCATGCGCGAGGTCAGTCCCGACACGCTCGACCAGTTCATTCCAGCGGGATGGCGCAGCCCCTGGTTCGGCCGCACGCTCGACCTCGACTGGACCAACCTCATGCCCGCCGTCAACAAGCGCATCGCCGACGACGGCTGGACGTTCTTCTCGGCGTTCTGGGGGATGTTGCTGTTCAAGGGCCTGTTGCAGGCGGGCGCAGGTCCGGCGCCGAACTACGACATGCAGCGGATCCTCTCGACGCGCTCGCCCCGTGACGCGGCGAAGATGAACGGCATCGTCAACGTGGTGCTGCTGATCCCGCGCTACATGCTCATCACCGGCCTGACCGTGCTCGCCCTGGCGTACTTCAGCCCTGAGCTCCGCGCGATGGGCGAAGGAGTGGACTTCGAGCTGATCCTTCCGCTGGCGCTAAGGAGCTTCATTCCCACGGGCCTGCTCGGGCTGCTCATCGCCGCGCTGCTCGCCGCGTTCATGTCGAACTTCGCGGCGACGGTGAACGCGGCGCCGGCCTACATCGTCAACGACCTCTATCGGAAGTACCTCAAGCCGGATGCCGATCAGCGCACCCTCGTCCGCATGAGCTATCTCAGCTCGGTGGGCGTCGTGGTCGTCGGCACGGCGATGGGCTTCTTCGTCGGTTCGCTGAACTCGATGGTCCAGTGGATCGTCTCGGCGCTCTATGGAGGCTACACGGCGTCGAACCTTCTCAAGTGGTATTGGTGGCGGTTCAACGCGTACGGCTACTTTTGGGGAATGGTCGCCGGCATCGCCGGTGCCGGTCTCGTACCGGCGCTCCTCCCGGGCGTACCGGCGATCTATGGCTTTCCCGCGATCCTCGCGCTCTCGCTGATCGGCTGCATCGCCGGTACGCTGCTGACGCCTCCCGACGACCCCGAGGTGCTCGCGCGGTTCTATCTGCGCGTGCGCCCGTGGGGATTCTGGAAGCCGGTGCACGACCGGCTCGCGCTCGAGCACCCAGGTCTGGTGGCGAACACCGCGTTCAAGCGCGACATGTTCAACGTCGTCGTCGGCATCGTGTGGCAGACCGCGCTCACCGCGACCGGCATCTTCATCGTGCTGCGCGACGTGCGTGCGCTGGCGATCTCCGTGCTGCTGGTGCTCGTGTCGGCGGTGATCCTGAAGGTGAGCTGGTACGATCGCCTCGAGGACTACCCGGCCGACCTCCAGCTCGGCGACGGCCGCCAGGCGGAGCCGCAGCCGCGCGTGCTTGCCGCGACGGCACCATGAGCTCGCCCTCGCTGCTCGCCGAGTCGGCGGCGCGTTTTCGAGCGCTGGATGAGGCGCACTACGCGTTGCTGACGCGACCGAACCGGCGCGTCGAGGAGAGCAACGGCGTGTTCTGGCGATATCGTCATCCCGCGCTCACCGCGGCGCACACACCGCTGTTCTGGCGCTACGATCTCGATCCGGAGACCAATCCGTTCGCGCTCGAGCGCATGGGCATCAACGCGGTGTTCAATCCCGGCGCCATCAAGCTCGGCGGCCGCTATCTCGTGGTCGCACGCGTGGAAGGCGTCGACCGCAAGTCGTTCTTCGCCGTCGCCGAGAGTGCGAACGGGATCGACGGATGGCGCTTCTGGGACTATCCCGTCCGGATGCCGCAGACGGCGGTGCCTGACGTGAACGTCTACGACATGCGGCTCACCGCCCACGAGGATGGCTGGATCTACGGGGTCTTCTGCACGGAGCGAAAGGATCCGCGCGCGCCGCGCGACCTCTCGGCCGCCGTCGCGCAGGCCGGGATCGCGCGCACCCGCGACCTGATCACGTGGGAGCGGCTGCCCGATCTCGTCACCCGGTCCGATCAGCAGCGAAACGTCGTGCTGCACCCGGAGCTCGTCGGTGGTCGGTATGCATTCTACACGCGGCCGCAGGACAGCTTCATCGAGGCCGGCTCGGGAGGTGGCATCGGGTGGGGGCTGTGCGACGACATCACACGGCCCGCCGTTCTCGACGAGCAGTTGATCGAGCCACGCCGCTACCACACGATCACGGAGGCCAAGAACGGGCTCGGCCCGCCGCCAATCCGCACCGACGATGGCTGGCTGCACCTCGCGCACGGCGTTCGCAACACCGCTGCCGGCCTGCGCTACGTGCTGTACGCTTTCGTGACCGATCTCGACGAGCCCTGGCTCGTGACCCACCAGCCCGCCGGCTATCTCATCGCACCCGAGGGAGAG
>DATFOL010000435.1:0-2583 GCA_035265545.1 Gemmatimonadaceae bacterium
CTGTTCACCATCCCGTGGGTGTCGTCGTAGTCGAACGGACCGTAGAGCACGCGCCGCTCCTCCGCGCGTCCGTCACCGTCGCGATCGAACATCCGATAGACGTTCGGGATGCTGTAGACGATTGCCCCGTCGCGCATCGGCGCGACTCCGATCGGGATGTTGAGACTGTCGGCGAAGGTGGTGAACCGGTCGGCGCGTCCGTCGCCGTTCGTGTCCTCGAGGATCGAGACGCGGTCGCGGGCTGTCCCCGGCGCAGCCGCGATCGGGTACTCTCGCGAGTGCGTCACCCACAGCCGACCGCGCGCGTCGAACGCGAGATTCATCGGCTTGTCGATTTCAGGCTCCGCGGCTACGAGCTGGACTTCGAATCCGGGAGGCACGCGCAGCGCGATCCGCTCTGCCTCCGGACTACGCCAGCCCGAGTCGGGCCGAGGCGCGTTCGGCGCGGTGAGGTGCGGCTCCACGCGCCGCGCGGCGGCCCCCACGGTGATGACGACGAGTCCGACGACCGCCGAGCGGAGACGCATGGGACAAGCGGTTCGGGTGACGCGGCGCGAGACGGGGGCGCAGCGCAGGAGCGTAGAACTTGCGCCAGCGGACGAGCCGGTCAAGAGAAGGGGCGCTTGGCGGCCTCGCACGCCCGGCGCCTATCAGCTAGTCGCGGCGCATCGCGATCGCCACCGGAGTCGTGAACGACCCGCCGGTGAGGTTTCCGACGAACGAGTCTCCCTCGACGATCCCGTCGAGCGAGATCGCCGGGTCTCCGGCGGACTGCATCGTGAGCGTGAGATTCGGTATCGCGTAGTTCCCGGAGATGGAAAGGTTTTTCGTCACCCCCTGGTTGACCAGGGTGCCTGTACCCGCGAGCGTCTGCCCGGCCTGCTGCAGGGAAATCGTGAAGGTCTGCCCGGAGACGGTGCCCCGCCAGGTGCCGTTCACGGTGCTGTTCTCGATGTCGGTCGCGAGACTGTTGCAGCCCACGAAGAGGACGAGTGCGAAGGCGGCGATCAGGTGGCGCATGCAGGCTCGTGCGTGATGGGAATTGGCGAACGAAGGCGGCGGGTCACGGGCGGCCCGGCACGGTGAAACAACGCGGCGAACGCAGTCGAATTTCGCGCGACGAACGTCCCTACGCCATGTTCGTCACGGAAACAGTCCGTAGCGCTGATTGATGGCTTGGGCGGCCGCGCCGGCGAGAATGGTCTGTCCCTGCGCGCTCGGATGCACGCCGTCGAGACTCATGTTCGCGCCGAAGGGCGTGTTGGAGAACAGCACGTTGTACATGTTGAGCGCCGGCTTCGGCAGATCGTAGAGCGCGGAGAGCGCGAAGTACGCGTACTGGTGCTCGCTGGCCTTGGCCTGAATGTGAGAGTTGATCTGGGCCATCCGTGCGTTGATCGCGCTCATGTCGCCCGGCGTCAGGACGTAGTCCACCGCGCCCGGCACGTCGGCACACGATGCGGTGGTCGGTGCCTTGGAGAGCAGCGTGAGCACGTAACCGGGCAGAAAGATGGAGTTGTACGAGCTCGAACCGTAGAAGCAGTTGAAGCTCACCTTGATGCCCAGCGTGAGGAGATACGGCCACTGGTTCGCGAGCTCCCTGGCCGTGCGAATGCTCGGGAATTTCGCTGCGTCGTTCGGCAGCCCGACGAGCACGGCACGCGCGCCAGTGGAATGCACGGCAGCGACCACCTGATCGTAGTCGCTCTGCCAATTCAGGTACGGCGTCATTGCCGCGATTCGCCCGGTGCTCGCGGGCAGTACGTCGTTGGCCACGAGCTCGACGGACACGAACGTCGGCTGCTGGGCGAGCATCGCGGTGACCTGCGTCTGCCCCGGCGCGAGCACGCGGCTGTAGAGCGTTCCAATGCGCGGGCTGGTCGCCGTCGCGGATGCGATCGTCCTGGTGAGCGCATCGTGCACGTCGGCTCCGGAGATCGCGACGTTGTTGGTCGGAGGCACGATCCCGGACATCAGTGGCATGCAGGTGGTCATCACCGCGTTCACCAGGTCGTCGCCGACACCGAAGGCGCCGAACGCCGCGACCAGCGCCATGTTCGCCGCCAGCGGAGGAATCAGCGGCGGGCTACACCCGGGATCCTGCACGAGAGGCAGCGAGAACGCGACGCCGGCGCGAGCGGCGAGCTGTGCGGGCCAGGCCGCGCGCTGCGCCGCTGCGGAGATGCCGGCGGATTGAACACCCTGGCTGTTGCTCGTTCCCAGGGCAACGTACCGAGCCAAGGCCTCCGGTGCGGTGATCCGTCGTGGGCCGCTCTCCGGGGAGAGTGGAGGCGGCGGCGCCGCTATATCGGTGCAAGCGGCGATGGCGAGAGTGGCGCCGAGGAGGACGAACAGCTTCTGCATGGGTTCTGCTCCTGCCGAGGGATTCGACTGCGTGCCTTTCCACCCGAGCATGAGGACGACGGGCCGGATTCTCAGCCGCGCCGAGCGTCATTCGCTACTCTGCCGAGCGAGCAACCCATGCGCAAGAGTTGCCACAAGGGCCCACGTTCTCGACAACGGACCCGACCTTAGGCGGCGCCGCAAAGAAAAGCCCCGTCTGGCCGAGTGCCAGACGGGGCT
>DATFOL010000436.1:0-4788 GCA_035265545.1 Gemmatimonadaceae bacterium
CGCGACGCTCGTCCGTTCCCGGTCGTTACCCGGGCTGTGACGATGCTCCCCTCGATGACGCCGGCTCCCTCCTCCCGGCTGCAGCACTGCTTCGCCGCCGTCGCCACCACGGTTGTCGACGACTTTGAGACGAGCGCCCGCGTCGCGCAGCGTCAATCGCGTGGGGCTTCTCACCTGCCCGGCCACGGCGACGCGACACGGCATTCACCGGACCTCGACGCTCCGGCGTCACTTCCAGCTCGGGCCCTGGCCGGACGCAGCGAGTTGCGCACTCGTAATGGCCATCCCTTCGGCGCGCCAGCCGTCGGACCGCGGCGCTCGCGCCTGCACGATCCACCCTCCCCGCAGGAGAACCTGCCATGATGCACCTTCCTCGGCATCGGCTTCGCCCGATACGCTGCCCCTCTCTCGCGCTGCTCGCCCTCGCTGGCGCAATCGGGTGCGAGTCGACTCGACCGCCCACCGCGCCCTCGACAGGCCCGCCGCTCGCGCTGAGCGCAAACGCGCGAGCAACGATCACCCTGCTCAATGCGCTGCCGGGTGCAACGAACAGCTCGGAAACGCGCGGCATCAGCAGCGCGGGGCAGATCGTCGGCAGGGCATTTGTCCCCGACTTCCATCGATATGCGGCGATCTGGGAGGGAAGCGCCGACCCCACGCTTCTGGGCGACCTCCCTGGCGTGATCGGCAGCATGGCATGGGCGATCACGCCCGATGGTACGACCGTCGTCGGCGAGGCGGCCGACGGAACGCAGATACTTGCCATGCGCTGGGTGAAGAGCGCCGGTAGCTGGGTCGCCGAGGCTCTGCCTCACGCGCCGTTGACGGAGCGTTGCCAAGCCAGGGATGTGACGAGCGACGGCAGCGTCATCGTCGGTTACTGCGTGGGCAACTTCGTGAGCTACGCCGTCTTCTGGAAGAACGGCGTCCCCGAGCTGCTGGCTCCGCAACATGCCATGCTCGCTGCCGTCAACGACCTGGGACAGGCGGTGGGAACCATCGACGGCGTCGCCGCGCGGTGGGATCTGTCCACCGGCGATTTCTTCTCGCTCGGGACACTCGGCGGCACAGAGAGCCAGGCACTCGGAATCAATAACGCTGGGGCCATCGTTGGATGGGCGGCCCTTCCGAGCAACGCGAGTCAGCACGCGTTCATCTACACGGACAAGAAGGGCATGTTGGACCTCGGTACCCCGGATGGCCCGTTCAGTCGGGCGCAAGCCATCAACGAGGCGGGGCAGATTGTCGGTGAGGTCACGGTGGGACCGAACTCCGCTGTTCACGCCTTCCTCTGGTACAAAACGAAGTCGCTCGACCTCGGAGCGCCTGACAACAACAACATCCCCGAATCCTCCACCGCCTTCGGGCTCAACGAGGTCGGCCAGATCGTCGGCACGAGCCTGGTCGGATCCGAACGGGGCACGCTGTGGACGCTGCCGTGATGCCAGCGTCCGACCCGATCTCCTAGTCTCGTCTCTCGTCGCGAGGGAGGCAGCTCAAGGGCGCGGCAGCAGCACCACGCTGCTGCCGCGCTTCAGGCCGAGGCGTTGGGCGGCGCTGCCGTCGCGCACCGCGATCTCCACCAGCCCGCTCGATCCGACCAGCGCCATCGGATCGCCGCTCGTCACGTCCGCGTACGTTCGCCGGAGCGCGAGCGAGAGTCCGCCCACCTGCACCTGTCCACCGCGCATGGCGAGCAGGTTCGTGACCGCGTTTCCGAACCGATCCACCGTGATCACCTCGCCCTGCACGCCGCCGTCGTCGCGACGCGTCGCCTCAGGCGTGCGGCGAATTATCGGCTCGCTCTCGTCGGCGCCGAGTGTCTCGAGCGCTTCGCCCAGCGCGAGCCGGGCGGCGGCTGGCGCGAACACGTCCCGTCCGTGGAACGTCGGCGCGGCTCCGCCCGGAACGCCCAGGGACACGCATCGGGCGCCGGCGTGCAACAGTGCGGGCGACAGCACGCCGTTGTTGGGCCCCACGAGGAAGCGACCTTCGCTCAGTGTCGCCAGCGCACCACGCGTGCTTCCCACCCCGGGATCCACCACCACGAGGTGCACGGTCCCCTCGGGGAATCGCCGCCAGTAGCGCGCGAGAGCGAGCCGCGCGCCTTCCACGTCGTGCGGTGCGACATCGTGCGCCACGTCGATGACCGTAGCACCGGGCGCGAGCGACGCGAGCACGCCCTTCATCTCGCCCACGTAGCCGTCTGCGGTTCCGAAGTCGGTGAGCAGGGTGATGAGGCGGGGCATTGGTCCTCGAGGCCGTTGCGGTCCGGACGCTTCCGCTGCGCGATCGGGCGCCGCCCACGGCGGCGCTAGGCGATCAAGCTCCGCTTCCAGCGTCCGGCGCGCCAGATGGCCATCATCCCCGCCGCGCGAAGCAGGGCGGTGATGCAGATCGTCCACCACAGCCCGACGATCCCCCAGCGCTCCGTCGCCCAGATCGCGATCGGGATTCGGCTCACCGTGATCACGGTCGACGTCAGCATCGGCGGCAGCGTCGCGCCCGCACCGCCGAGCGCGCCCTCGAGCACGATCTCCGCGCAGATTCCGATCTGCGAGATCGCCGCGATGCGCAGGTATCGCGCGCCTTCGGCGATCACCGCCGGGTCATGGCTGAACACCGCGGCGAACCGCTCCGGGATGATCAGCTCGACGATGCATGCGACCACCCCGAACACCGAGCAGAACGCCACCGACAGCCATCCGGCCCGTTCGGCGCGATCGGTGCGGCCGGCGCCCATGTTCTGGCCGACGATCGCCGCCGTTGCGGCGCCGCATCCCACACCCACCATGTACAGCCAGCTCTCCACGCGATGCCCGATGCCCAGCGCCGCGAGCGCCGGCGTGCCGAATGGAGTCGCCGTTCGCGTCACGATCACGTAGATCAGCGAGAACACGACACCCGTGACGGCGGTGGGGAGCCCGATGCGCATCACCGTCGCGAGCGCGCGCAGGTCGGGCCGGCCGAAGCGCATGACGCCGCGCCGGCCGACGATCGCGAGCCCGAGCATGAAGGCGACCCCTCTCGTGCAGATGGTCGCGATCGCCGCGCCAGCGACGCCGAGCGCGGGTACCGGCCCCCAGCCCACGACGAGGATCGGATCCAGCACGAGCGTCACGCCGACCGACGCGAGCAGCAGGACGAACGGCGTGCGCGTGTCGCCACCGGATCGGAAGGCCGCATCCACGGCGAAGAACCCGAAGATCAGCGGAGCGCCGAGCAGATAGGTGCCGAGGTAGCGGATGCCGAGCGCCGCCACGTCCGGCGGGGCCGACATCATCGCGAACATCCGCGGCAGGAGCGGGAGCCCGATCAACGCGCACAGCGCGCCGAGCACGAGCGAGAGCACCAGCGCGTCGCCTGCGACGCGCGCCGCTGCCTCCGGCTTGCCCTCGCCGTGCCGGCGCGACGCCACGGCCGTGAGGCCCACGTTCACCATCTCGGCGACCGAGACGATCAGCCAGATCCAGAACACGGCGATCGACGCCGCCGCCAGCCCCGTCGCGCCGACGCGCGTGCCGATCCAGAAGGTGTCGACCGAGGTGAACAGCGTCATCAGCAGCGACGACGCAATCGCGGGCAGCGCGACGCGCGCGATGGTGCGCGGGAGCGGATCGGAGACGAGGTGGACCGCCTCCCACTCGCTCGTGATCGCGACGGGGGTCAGTCCGTCGTGCGGCTCCAGCGGGAGGGACGCCGGAATGGCATCCCTGGTCGACTCAGACGCGCGCCGCTCCGGTGAGCGACGCCACCCGCTCGGCGATCGCGCTCAATGCTCTCGCCGCCGAGGAGCTCGCGTCGGCGGTGACGATCGGCGTCCCCGCGTCGCCCCCCTCCATCACGCGCGGGTAGAGCGGCACCTGACCGAGCAGCGGCAGCTCGACTGCCTTCGCCAGCCGCTCACCGCCGCCCGAGCCGAACAACGCGCTCGGCTTGCCGCAGTGTGGGCACTCGAACCAGCTCATGTTCTCGACGATGCCGAGCACCGGCACGCCGACGCGCTGGAACATCTTCACCCCGCGCAGCGCGTCTCCGACGCTCACCTCCTGCGGCGTGGTGACGATGATCGCGCCGTCCACCTGGGTGGCTTGCACGAGGGAGAGCTGCGCGTCGCCCGTGCCCGGCGGCATGTCGACGATGAAGTAGTCGAGCTGCCCCCACGCGACGTCCTGGAGGAACTGCGTGATGATCTTCATCACGATCGGACCGCGCCAGATCGCCGGCTGATCGGGCTCGATCATCATCCCGAGCGAGATCAGCTTGACGCCGTGCGCCTCGAGTGGGACGATCTTCTCGCGCACCACCGGCGGCGCCCCGGAGACCCCCATCATTCTGGGAATGTTCGGCCCATAGATGTCGGCGTCCATCAAGCCGACACGCGCTCCGCTCTTCGCCAGCGCCACCGCGAGGTTCACCGCCACCGTCGATTTTCCGACGCCTCCCTTCCCCGACGAGATGGCCAGCACGCGTCCGAGATTCGGGTAGTGCTTGGGCGTCGGTGCCGGCGGACGCGCCGGTGCGGCGGGAGCCTGATCCACCACCGGCAGCGCGCGTCCCGCGCCGGCGCGTGCACCTGGCGCAGCCGCGGACTTCACGTCGAGCTCGACGTCCGTCACCCCCTGCACGCGCTGGACGGCGTCGCGCACCTCGCGCGCGAGCGCCGGATCGTCGCCGGCGCCGAGCAGCAGAGTGAGCCGCACGCGGCCCGTGGTGGTCGTCGCGATGTCGCGCACCTGCTGGGTGCTGAACAGGTCCGCGCCGGTGCGCGGATTCCTCAATCGTGAG
>DATFOL010000437.1:0-16233 GCA_035265545.1 Gemmatimonadaceae bacterium
TCGCTTGAGTCACCGAGTCACCGAGTCACTCAGTCACTGAGTCACTGAGTCACTGAGTCACTGAGTCCCCGCCCACGCTACGCGCGCCCGCTGCACCAGCGACAACGCGATCCCGCTCACCGCGAGCGCCTCGATCACTGCGGTCCACTCGTTCTGGTTGTTCATCGCCAGGCCGCGCGGGATGTGCAGCACGAAGAGCCAGGTGAGCACCATCAGCCCCACCAGCGTCGCGGCGAGCCGCGAGGTTTCCGCGAGCACGAGCCCAAGCCCACCCGCGATCAGCGCCGTGCCGGCGAAATAGGTCCAGAACATCGCGCCGGGAATCCACGCCGGCACCAGCGTCGCAACGAATGGGGCGAACAGGAAATGCTGCACCCCCGAGGCGACGAGGAAGGCGCCGAGCGACAGTCGGCCTGCGGCGCGCATCATCCACGCACGATGGATCTCGTCGTCGGTCGCCTCGGTCGATGCGAGGGCGAACGACCCCGCGACACCGAGCAGACCGCCGGAGAGCGTGAGCGCCTTGCCGAGCTTCGTCCACTCGCCGCCGAACTGCTGATCGGCGAGTGCCAGCGGGATCTGACGCAGCAGCGCCCAGGTGGCGATCAGGCCCGCCACGACCATCGCTGCACGCATCGCCCATCGGCCGCTCATCACGCACACGCCCGCGACGATGAACACGATCGCCGTCGCGTATGCCCAGGCGAACTGGCCCGGCACGTCTGAAGGCCATGGTGGCGCTCGGCCGGCCACGAAGTCGCCGACGACGACATTGGCCGCGCCGAACGCGACGAAGGCGATGCCGACCGCCACGCGGCCGATGCGCGCCAATGCATCGGCCCGAGGGATGGCGACCGCGCCGCTGGCACGCGAGGGACGGGCTTCGAGCGGAAGGGAAGACATCGGTGCGCGAACCGTGTCGAGAGATGGACGAAAGATCGGCGCGCAATGCTAGTCGTGGCTCGTGGCAGTCGCCAGGTTGGGGGCGAGCATTGCAGCCCGCGGTGGATGCCGGCGCCCGAGCCGCGCCGCATATTGGCCGGACCCGCTGCACCCCCGCAATCATGCCTCTCATTCGATTCTCGCTGCTGCTGCTCGCGTCCATCGCCCTGCCCCTTGGCGCCCAGCGAGTCGCGCCGACCGCGCCGAACGTCGCGCCCATGATCGCCGGCATCGACGCGGCGTCCGCGCGCTATGCCGACGTCGCGCGCCGAATCTGGGAGCTCGCCGAGGTAGGCTACCAGGAGGAGAAGAGCTCGGCCCTCCTGCAATCCGAGCTGCGCGCGGCGGGCTTCACCGTGAAGAGCGGCGTCGCCGGTGAGCCGACGGCGTTCGTCGCCGAGTATGGCAGCGGGAAGCCGGTGGTCGCGATCCTCGGCGAGTACGACGCGCTGCCCGGACTCTCGCAGGACAGCGTCCCTGTGCGGCGGCCGTTGAAGGCGGGGGGCGCGGGCCATGGGTGCGGCCATCATCTCTTCGGCACCGGCAGCGTCGCGGCCGCGATCGCGCTCAAGCGTTGGATGCAGACGGGCGGCACGAAAGGGACGCTGCGGATGATCGGCACGCCCGCCGAGGAAGGCGGCTCGGGGAAGGTGTTCATGGTGCGCGACGGCGTGTTCGACGACGTCGATGCCGTGATCGCCTGGCATCCCGGGAGCGGCAACTCGGTGATGGGCGAGTCGTCGTTCGCGAACATCTCCGGGAAGTTTCGCTTTCACGGCCAGAGCGCGCACGCGTCGGCGTCGCCCGAGCGTGGCCGCTCGGCCCTCGACGCGGTGGAGAGCATGGACGTGATGACGAACCTCCTGCGCGAGCACGTCCCCGAGGGCACGCGGATCCATTACGTCATCACGAAGGGCGGCTCGGCTCCGAACGTCGTGCCAGACGACGCCGAGGTGTACTACTACGTCCGGCACGGCGACATGGCGGTGGTAAAGGACGTGTGGCGCCGCGTCGAGGACGCCGCCAAGGGCGCAGCGATCGGCACCGGGACCACCTACGACGTGCAGCTCATCGGCTCCGTGTACGCATTCCTGCCGAACGAGACGCTGGCCCGCGTCCAGCAGCGGGCGCTGGAGGCGGTCGGCGGCTTCGAGCTCTCGGCGTCGGAGCGCGACTTCGCGGAGCGGCTGCAGCGCAGCGAGGGGTTCTCCGCCGTGCCGCTCGAGGCGACGGCGCGCGTGCATCCGCTCACCATCGGACGCAGCAGCCCCGCGTCGACCGACGTCGGCGACGTGAGCTGGGTGGTGCCCGCGGTGCAGGTCTACACGGCGACGTGGGTGCCGGGCACGGTGGCGCACAGCTGGCAGGCGACGGCCGCGGGTGGGACGAGCATCGGCGTGAAGGGAATGCTCGTCGCGGCGAAGTCGATGGCGATCACGGGCGCGACGCTGTTCTCGTCGCCCTCGATCGTCGCGGCGGCCCGCGCGGAGCTCGACGCGAAGCGTGGCGCGAGCTTCAGGTACGAGACCGTGCTCGGCGACCGGAAGCCGCCACTCGACTACCGCGTCGGCAGCGTGCCGTGAAGGGGCGCGGCCCGCGCGCGACGCTCGTACGCGCGCTCGCGTTGACGTGGGCCGCCGCCTGCTCGAGCGCGGGCGCGCCGACCACGTCGCTGCCCACGACGACGCCGCCGGACGGCGCCAACTGGACGCTCGTGTGGAGCGACGAGTTCGAGGGTGCCCCGGGCGCTGGCGTCGACGCGGCCAAGTGGGGCCACGATCTCGGCGACGGCTGCTCGAGCGGGAATTGCGGGTGGGGGAACGACGAGAGGGAGTACTATACCGACGCGCCGGAGAACGTCGCCCTTGATGGCGAGGGCCACCTCCGGATCGTCGCGCGACAGGCGCCGCCGGGGCTCACCTGCTACTACGGCGCATGCCGGTACACGTCGGCCAGGATCACCACGCGCGGCCGGATGGCCGCGGCGCCCGGCCGGGTGGAGGCGCGCATCAAGCTGCCCGCCGGCCAGGGGCTGTGGCCAGCGTTCTGGATGCTCGGCAGCGGCTTTCCCTCGGTGTCGTGGCCGGCGTGCGGAGAGCTGGACATCATGGAGTACAGGGGGAGCACGCCTTCCGCCACCAGCTCGGCCATCCACGGACCGGGATATTCGGGCGACACTCCGTTCGCGAGAGTAAACGTTCTGGGAAGCGGAAACTTCGCCGATGATTTCCACACCTTCGGCGTGCAATGGGATGCCGACGCGGTGCGTTTCTCGGTGGATGGCGGAATCCACTACGCGGTAAGCCGCGCCGATATGCAACGATTCGGTAGCTCGATCCTCGACCGGCCGTATTTCGTGATCCTCAACCTCGCGGTGGGCGGCCACTTCGATGGGGACCCGCGCTTGGACACGATCTTCCCGGCGACGATGCTAGTGGACTATGTGAGGGTGTACTCGACGACCCCGTGAGGCCAGTCAGGCGGCCGACCGGCGCGGGATTTGCCGAACTGTTGAGACTGGCGCGCCGCATCACTCGTCGTCACATTCGTCATCGTGCGCGGCAAAAGCCGGCACGAGATCGCCGGCGATGCAGCCACCCTCCCGCTGTCGCCAGGAACCACCAAGAGGCCAGCTACCTGCATGAACATGTTGGAGCGCGAGCCGGGCACGCGGTACATCGCCGACGCGACCGACGTCGGCCGTCTGATCGAAGACTGCTTCTCTACGGGAGCGCGAAAGGCGCTCCTCTACGCGGAGAACCTGCCTCACAAGTTCTTCGACCTGAGCTCCGGCGAGGCTGGGCTCATTCTCCAGAAGCTCCGCACGTACCACGTGCAACTCGCCGTGGTCGCTCCAAAGGAGCGGGTGGTGCCGACCGGCCGATTCAGTGAGATGGCCGCGGAGGAGCGGAGATCGGGTCAGTTCGCGCTGTTCGAGACTCGAGAAGCGGCGGCGGCATGGCTCGCGACGGGAGAGTACGAGATCATCAGGGACTGATCGCGGCAACCGCTACGCTACAGGAAGCGCAGCGGACAGCGACGAGGCACTTCCGTGAACTCCTACGCCCGCCTGCCACTGCCGTTGCCGATCGCGCTGCAGCGCTTCGGTGACTGGATCGCGCTCCCCGAGCTCGAGCCGCCCCGGCGGGTCAGGTCGCGCGACGTGTTCGACCTGGCGTGCACGGGGGACGAATGGCGCGGCGTCGCGGTGTTCGCCCACGAGGCGAACGGCTGGACCGTGTTCGACGACTACACGGGATACCTCGGCAACCTGCCAGCCGAACGGTGGATCTCGCTCGCCGGCGACGACGAGCTGGTTTTCGCGGGATACAACGACGCCATTCCCTACGGCCAGTTGATCGTCGTTCGCGAGGGACGCATCGTGCGGGAGTTCCTGCACGATCTCCAGGATCCGTCGCAAGACGTCAACCACGGCCGCCTCGACCTCGAGCGCTCGAAGCTGATCGACGATTGGGTCGATGCCGCCTGGTTCGTGGACAGCGACGAGCTGTCGGACGACGCGGCGGACGAGGGCACCTTGCTGCTCTACCGCCCCGACGAGTCGCCGGGTGGCTTTTTCGCGGCGGCACACACCGACGAGGATTAGATGCGATTGGCTCTCCCCAGCGCGGCACTCGCGCTCGCGGGCTGTGCGGCGCTCGCGAGGGCTCAGCCATCCGCGAGCCTGAAGGACGCCTACCGCGACGCGTTCCGGATGGGCGTGGCGATCAACGCCGAGACCGCGCTCGGCGCCGATTCGGCCACCCAGCGACTCGTTCTCCGCGAGTTCAACAGCATCACCGCCGACAACTTCCTCAAGGCGGCGCTGGTCAATCCGCGGCCTGGTGTCTACGACTTCCGCGCCGGCGATGCGTTCGTCTCGCTCGGCGAGCGTCACAAGCTGTTCATCGTCGGCCACACGCTCGTGTGGCACAACCAGACGCCCCCGTGGTTCTTCACCGATTCGGCGGGCAGACCGAACACGCCGGCGGCGCAGACCGAACGGCTGCGCAGCCACATCGAGGCGGTGGCCGGGCATTACAAGGGCCGGATCCACGCGTGGGACGTGGTGAACGAGGTGATCGGCGACGACGGCAACTACCGTCCGACGACCTGGGTGCGCGGCATCGGCAACGGCGACACGCTGGTCTCGCTCGCCTTCAGGTATGCAAGCCAGTACGCGCCCGGCACCGAGCTGTATTACAACGACTTCAACGCCTGGCGCCCGACGAAGCGCGACGGGATCGTGCGTCTCGTGCGGATGCTCCAGAAGCAGGGGGTCCGGATCGACGGCGTCGGAATGCAGGGACACTGGGGGCTGAACTACCCGGAGACCCGGTACATCGAGGCGGCGATCGACTCCTTCGCCGCGCTCGGCGTGAAGGTGATGATCACGGAGCTCGACGTCGACGTGCTGCCGCTCACGAAGGAGGGCCAGATCATCGGCCAGTCGATGAGCGAGCCGCAGTGGCAGAACGAGGAGTTCAAGAAGTTCCTCGACCCGTACGCGACCGGGCTGCCCGACTCGGTGCAGCGGCAGCTCACGGCGCGCTACGAGGAGCTGTTCCGCATCTTCTGGAGGAAGCGGGACAGGCTCGAGCGCGTGGCGTTCTGGGGCGCACACGACGGACCTCTCGTGGAAGAACGGGTATCCGGTGCCGGGGCGCACGAACTACCCGCTGCTCTTCGACCGGAATCGTCAGCCGAAGCCGGCGCACCGTGCCGTGCTCGAGGTGCCACGCTCGGCGAGATGATCGGTGCCCCGCTGATCGAGCTCCGCCACGTGACCGTCGTGCGGGACCACGATCGCGCGCAGCGACCGCTACTGGCTCACCACGAGAGGCCGGAGATGACAGGCACTTCCGCGTAGTGCTCGTCCGAGCTGCACCAACCATTGCGAGCGAGATGCACCGACGTTCAATTCGTCTCCTGCCCCCTGCTGATCCGGTGCAATGACGCTCGTCTTCTCCCCGCCCCCCGAGCCCGCCGAAGTCGACCTCGCCACCACCTACGACGCGATCGTCGTGGGGTCCGGCGCCGCCGGCGGGATGGCCGCCAACGTCCTCACCTCGAAGGGGCTGAAGGTCCTGCTCCTCGAGGCGGGGAAAAAGGTCAACGTCGAGGCCGAGCTGCGCTCGATGCAATGGCCGCACGACCATCCGCGCCGGGGTGACGCCCCCGGGCTGGCACGCGCTCTCGCTCAACGAGTACAACGTCCGGAAGCCGCCCTACGTGACGGCCAAGGACACCGCCTTCAAGCACGTCTACTCGTACGTCGGCGGCTGGGGCGGCTCGGACTACGTCAAGAACATCCTCGTCGACGAGAAGCAGAACCCGTACACGGGGACCAACTACGCGTGGGTCCGCGCGCGCCTGCTCGGCGGCAAGACCAACATCTGGGGCCGGCTCGCCCTGCGCCTGTCGGACTACGAGTTCAAGGCCAAGTCGCACGACGGCTACGGCGAGGACTGGCCGATCTCGTACGCGGACATCGAGCCGTACTACGACCGCGTCGATCGCTATCTCGGGATCTCGGGCCACAAGGAAGGACTGCCGCATCTGCCCGACAGCATTTTCCAGCGCTCCAACAAGCTGAACGCCGGCGAGATCAAGCTGCGCAACGCACTCAAGACGATGGGGCGCACGGCGACGCCATATCGTGCCGGTGTGACTACCGACGGACTGAAGCACAACAAGTATCGCAGCAAGTGCTACGGCCGCGGTGCGTGCCAGCGCCGGCCCGGCGGATGCGACATCCACGCGGCGTTCGACTCGCCGACGGGCCTGATCTACCCCGCGCTGGACACGGGCAACCTCACCCTGCGCACGAACTCCACCGCGCACGAGATCCTCGTCGACCCCAAGACGGGCCGGGCGCGCGGAGTGGCGTTCGTCGACAGCGTGACGAAGAAGTCACTCGAGGCGAAGGCAAAGGTGGTCGTGATCGGCGCGAGCACCCTCGAGTCGGCGCGCCTGCTGCTGCTGTCGAAGTCGCCGCAGCACCCGAACGGCATCGGAAACTCGAGCGGTCACGTCGGCCACAACTTCTGCGAGCACCTGATGGGCCCCGGCGTCACGGGGCTCGTGAAGGAGCTCGTCGGCAAGGAACATGGCATCGAGGACGGCCGGCCAGGCGGCTTCTACGTTCCACGCTTCCGCAACCTGACCGACAAGCAGAACGGCTTCATCCGCGGCTACGGCTTCGAGGGCAATAGCGGAAAGACGATCTTCCCCGACAGCACCGACCGGCCGGGATTCGGCAAGCAGTACAAGAAGGAAGTGCGCGACTACGCTGGCTCGTTCATCAGCATGGGCGGCTTCGGCGAGGTGCTCCCCCGCTACGAGAACGCGGTGAGCATCGACCCCAACGTCAAGGACGCGTGGGGGATCCCGGTGCTCCGCTTCGATTACAAGTTCGGCGACAACGAGAAGAAGATGGCCGAGGACATGGCGAACACCGCCAAGGAGATGTTCGAGGCCGCAGGAGTCGAGATCATCGGTGTGGACCGTGAGATCCTCACCGAGGGGTGGTCGATCCACGAGCTGGGCACGTCGCGCATGGGCAACGACCAGAAGACCTCCGTGCTCAACCAGTTCCAGCAGTCGCACGACGTGCGCAACCTGTTCGTCGTCGACGGCAGCTCGCACGTCAGCGCGTCGTGCCAGAACCCGACGTGGACGATCATGGCCCTCGCGTGGCGCTCGTGCGATCACCTCGCTGAAGAGCTTCGCAAGGGGAACCTATGAGCGACCACACGTCCCACTGGTCACGAAGTTCACTGACGCGCCGCGAGATGCTCGGCGCCAGCGCGGCGGCGCTCGCGCTGCCGCTGCTCTCGTCGCGGCCGCTCCTGGCGCTGACCGAGCAGGCCTTCGTCGCGCGCTTCTTCACGCCGGCCGAGTTCGCGATGGTCGACGAGCTGTCCGACATGATCATCCCCACCGACGAGGTCTCGCCAGGTGCGCGCGCCGCGCGCGTCGCCGGTGAGATCGACCGACGCATGGCCGACACGGTGGAGTCGGAGCCGAAGGAACGCTGGCGCACGGGCCTGCGGGCCGTGAACGATCTCGCGCGGGAGATGACGGGCAAGCCGTTCATGCAGTCGACTCCCGAGCAGCGGTTGGCCGTGCTCACCCGGATGGCGGCGAACGAGGCGGAACCCAAGACGCCCGCAGAGCGATTCTTCGCGCAGATCAAGCGTGCGACGACGCGGGCGTACTACACGTCGAAGATCGGGATCCATCAGGACCAGCGGTACAAGGGCAACGTCCTGCAGACGGGCGAGTACGCGGGGTTCGACCCGACCTGAGAGGTGGGGAGTGGGGCGTGGGTCGTGACTACCAACGCTGTTCGTACGCGGTCACGCCGAACGCCCCACTCCCCACCTTTGACCTCCATGCATTCACGTCACTCCCTGGCCCGCGACCTCACGGCCCTCGGCATCGCGCCGGGCGACACGGTCATGGTGCACGCATCGGTCCGTGCCGTGGGCGACGTCACCGGCGGACCGGACGAGATCCATCTCGCGATCAAGGACGCGATCGGCGACGAGGGCACGCTCATGATGTTCGCGAGCTGCCCTCGGCATTACGACGAGGTGGGCCGCGGGAACCTGACGCCCGAGGAGGAGGCCGAGCTCCTCGAGAAGCTCCCGCCCTTCGACGCCGAGACGGCGCGCTCGGCGCGCGACAACGGGGCGCTCGTCGAGATGCTGCGCACGTATCCAGGATCGCGCGTCAATCATCATGTCGTGCGCTTCGTCGGATGGGGACGGAATGTCGATCGGCTGTTCGCGACGCAGCCGTGGGACTACGCACTCGGGCGCGGCTCGGCGCTGGAACGCCTCGTCGAGCTGGATGGAAAGATCCTCCTGCTCGGCTCCGATCATGACGCGGTCACCTTTCTGCACTATCCCGAGCACATCGCCGACCTGCCCGGGCGCACGGTGACGCGCTATCTCGTGCCGGTGCTAGAGCGCGGTGATCGCGTGTGGCGCCCGATGGAGGAGGTCGACTCCAACCTCGCGCACCCCAACTGGCCCGATCGGTTCTTCGCGCGCATCGTCGACCAGCATCTGCGGCGGACGAAGAATCGAGGTGGCCTGATCGGCAACGCGCTAAGCCACGTGATTCAGGCGCGCGCGTTGCTCGATCATGCCCTGCCGATCATGAAGCAGCTGGCCCTCGATCACCGCGTGGCGGACCAGGTGCTCGGCAAGGAAGACGCGTGAAGATCCGTCACACCGTCCACGGCGGGATGAACGTTTCGTTGCCCACGCGCGCCTTGCCTCCGACGGGAAGCACCGCGACAGCACGGAAGGGGGCGTCGTAGGGATTGGCGAGGGCGAACTCCGTGTCCGCGGGGATGACCACGGCGCCCCCAGCCTGGAGCTCGTACTCCTCGCCGGTGATAGTGATGCGCGCGCGGCCATCGAGGGCGATCATCACCTCCTCGCGCGTGAGACTGTGGAGGACGCCGGGCGTGCCGGGCTCGATGCACACGGTCCAGACGGCGTTCTCGGTTGCGCCGCGACTCGGGGCCGCGAAGCCCGTAAACTCGATGCCCGGCATGGCGTACACCGGCGCGTCGGCGGGAGTGATGAGCGGAGACATTGGCGGGGCCTTTGGCAGAGGTTAGCTTTCATTCACCGTAGATACTAAACCTTGGTGAATGATTATGTCAACCCGCACCGCGACCGACACGGATCTCGGCGTGCTCCTCACGCTCGCTACCGGCACGTTCAAGGATCGCCTCCATGCGCACCTCGCCGCGTCGGGATACGACGACCTCGGACCCTCGTTCGGCTTCGTCTTCCGCTCGCTGGCCGACCGGCCGCTGAGCCTCGCCGAGCTGGCGACACGGCTCGGGATCAGCTCGCAGGGTGCGCTCAAGATCGTCGCCGAGATGGAGGAGCGCGGCTATGTCGAGCGCCGCGACGACGAGGTCGACCGCCGGATCCGGCGACTGCTGCTCACGACCCGCGGCCGCGCGGCACTGCGCGAGGCGCGCCGATTCCATGCGCGGGTGGAGCGGGATCTCGTCACCATGCTGGGCACCACCAAGGTCGCGGGAGCGCGTGCCGTGCTCGAGGCGCTTGCCGGCGACGTGACCGATGCGACCTGGGCGAGTGTCGCGCGGCCGTTCTGAACGACCGCGAGCGCCAGGCTGCACCCGTGTGGGCACGCGCTGCTTGACGACCTTTCGCCGGTGCTGCACTGTGGTTGCTTCTCGGCTTTCAGGAGTGGTGCATGCGGAAAGGGACGCGGATCGCGCTGCGAGTGCTCGGTGGTCTCGTCGGGCTGATCCTGCTCGTCGTGCTCGGCTCGTACGTCGTCAGTGAGATGCGGATGCGGAAGCATTACGACGACGTTCGGGGCACAGTCGTGGCGATTCCGGGCGACTCGGCGTCGATCGTGCGCGGCAAGGTGATCGCGACCCTCTACGGCTGCACGGGGTGCCACACCCCGACCCTCGCCGGGATGACGATGATCGACCAGTTCCCCTTCGCGCGGCTGCCGTCGTCGAACATCACGAGCGGCCAGGGAGGCATCGCGGCGACGTATACCGATGCCGACTGGGACCGCGCGGTCCGCCACGGTGTCAGGCGCGACGGGACTCCGCTGTTCCTCATGCCCTCGCACGAGTTCAATCGGATGAGCGACGACGAGTTCGGGCGACTGCTCGCGTACGTGAAATCGGTGCCACCGGTGGACAAGGCGCCCGGCTCGCGCACGATCTATCCGCTGGCGCGCGTGCTTCACACCTTCGGCGCCCCGCTCGTGCCGGCCGAGAAGATCGATCATTCGACGCAAGCCAACCCGCAGCCGCCGCGTGGGGCGTCGCTCGCCTACGGCGAATACCTCGCCGGCGCGTGCAAGTTCTGCCATGGCGCTGATCTCGGTGGGCAGAAGGTCGGCGGCGAGGCCGGCGCTCCGCCGTCGCCGCCGATCGGTCGCGCGAGCGCCGTCGCGAGGTGGACGGAGGCGCAGTTCTTCCAGACCATGCGTACGGGCGTGACGCCCGAGGGGCGCAAGCTCGATCCGAAGTACATGCCGTGGCCCGAGATCGGACAGCTCGGCGACGACGAGCTGCGCGGGCTGCATCTGTATCTCAAGCAGGGCGTCAGCCAGAGCGCATCGGCCGACCGATAGCGGCGACGTACGAGGAGGGCCGCGGTGCATCGACGCCGACTCGCCGCGGCTGCGGCGTCCCCCGCCCCGATCTCTACGGCCCCCGCCACCTGAAGCGCAGCCGCTGGATCAGCGCGCGCAGTCGACTCGCATCGCGGACAGGGTGCGCGTCACACGACAATCGGCGCGGCCGCTGAACGGGTCGGCAGTTCGCGTCTCGAGGTCGCGTCCGTCCGGTCGCAGAGACTTCAGTGGTGCGAGATCGACGCTCGTTGCGCGGAGGGGGACGTTGCCCGTCACGGCCGGGTTCCAGTACGGCACGTTCCTGAGCGAACCGTCGCCTGACGTGAGCTGGCGCGCCGCGCTTCCATCGGCGTTGGCGATCCACAGGTCCAACCGGCCGGAGCGAAAGCTAGCGAACGCGAGGAGCTTCCCATCGGCCGACCAGCGCCCCGCCTGGTCGCGCGTGGAATAGGGCGCAAGCTGATTCGACGACGTCACCTGCCGCTCCACCACTGCCAGGGCGAATCGATCGGGCATCGTTTGATCGGCGATCCCGACGAGCAATCGTTTCGCGTCCGGCGCCCAGGCGGCATCGAACGATGGAATGCCGGTCGTCAGCGGCTGTGCTCCCGCGCCGTCGATCGACGACACCCACATCGATTGCGGCCCACCGTTCACCGAGCTCAAGGTCATGAAGCTGAACGCCGTTCCATCGGGAGACATCTCCCAGTGCTGCGGCGTCGGCACGGTCCATCCACAGGAGGGACATGGAGGGGGAGAGGACAGCGAGTCGAGCGCCGGCACCGCCACTGGCCGGAGACCACCGCCCGACGGCGTGACGGCGCACAGTCCGCCGTAGTAGAGAAACCGACTGCAGCTGAAGTAGATCTCTGATCCGTCGCGCGACCAGATCGGATCGTACTCGGTGCGCAGTGAATCGAGGACGACCCGCTCGTTCCTCCCGTCCGCGTCGACGACCATGATCCACGTGCCCCACCAGCCGTTCACCGTCTCCGACGGCATCCGCCAGAACGCGACGCGATTCCCGTCCGGCGAGAATCGCGGGCGCATGTCGACGTACGGCCCGTGGGTGAGTTGCACGACGTCCGCGCCGTCGGGTCGCACGGTGTAGAGGTGCTCCTCCTTGCCGTCCCGGCGCGTGAACAGGATTCGCGATCCGTCGGACGACCAGTCGCGCATGAAATTCACTCCCGGTGCGCGCGTGACGTCGATCGTGCGACCGTCGGGGGTGAGGTACTTGATCTGGACATCCACCCCCACCAGTTCGTGGTACGCGATGCCGCCAATGCAGCTCAGCGCCACGAAGATCGTATCCGAGCCATCAGCACGTACTGTCGACGACGACGTATCGCTCGCCTGACAGTGGGGTGCGATGCCGTCGACCCGCACGACCGTGCTCCCAGCGGCCAGGTTTGCGAAGACGGCTGGCGCCCCGTCGCGAACACTCATCCTGGTCGACCCGACGGTGGCTCCGATGCCATCGGCGTCGGCGCCGGTCCCAGTCGTGCGCAGCGCGACGACGAGAGTACCCGCATGCTCCAGCGTCCGCAGACCGCTCGGCGCTTCGCCCCCCGCGCACGACTGCACGACGAGCGACGCGATCAACGCGCTGGTGAGAACCGCGGTGCGCCGGTAGGAGGCCGACACGTCCATCGGGGTGGGGGGTCCGACTTCCAGGTCGGCAATGATACACGTTCCGGACGAGCTCGCAAACCGTGTCGCGAATCGCCCAACGCGCTCACGACACGGAAACCACCTCGCCGCCCGCCACCACCCACACCGTGTCGCCCTCGTTCGGCGTCACCTCGGCGCAGCCGGTGAACTGGCCGAACGCCGGGAGCACGGCAGTCGTGGCGCTGAGCCAGAAGCAGGGCAACCGCTCGCGCTGACGCGCGCGACCGACCAGCAGCGCGCACGGGTGCACGTGGCCCGCGAGCACGTACGCACCGGGGACGCGTGTGGGATGGTGCGCCAGGGCGAACGGCGGTTCGGCGATCGGTCCGTCGACGCATTCGATGCCGACGTCGTCCGGCGGATCGCCGGCTCGGCGATCGTGATTGCCGCGCACCAACCGCATCGCGATGTGCGGATGCCGCCCGCGCCATTCCGCGAGGGCGCCGAAGGTCCGGGCGTTCCGCCCCTCGCGCGCGTGCAGGAAGTCGCCGAGGAACTCGATGCGCGCGGGCGCGAGGCGCGCGACGAGGGCATCGAGGCGCGACAGGGCGTCGCCCGTGGTGCCGCGAGGAACGCGTACACCCAGTGCACGGAACGACGCCGCCTTGCCGAAGTGCGGGTCGGCCACGAACAGCGTGCGCTGGCTCGGCCAGTAGGCCGCGCGCTCGGGACACAGCTCAATCGTCTCGCCCGCGAGGGTCGTGGTCGCGGTCATCCTGCTGCGCGCTCCAGGGCGAGCTGCATCCGCTTGATCCGGTCGCTCAACTTCTCACTCGACACCTTGTTCCTCGTGCGATCGACGAGCAGTGGGAAGGAGAGCGGCGTGAACCGCTTCGGCGACGTGACGACGACCCGTGCCCGCGAGAGGCGTCGCAGCGTCGCGCCGAGGCGGCTGCGCTCGAGTTGGCGCTCGAGCACTTCGCGATGCGCCTGGGCGAGCAGGAGGTTGCCCGGATCATAGCGCTGGAAGACGTCGAAGAACAATCCGCTCGACGCCTGGAGCTGCCGTGCTGTCTTCCCCGAGCGTGGCAGCCCCGGGAAGACGAGACCGGCGACACGCGCGATCTCGCGGAACTGCCGCTTCGCCATCTCGGCGGCGTTGAGCGAAGCGGGGAGGTCGTCGATCAGGTCGTCGCCCGACAGCAAGCCTGCAGCGAGAGCCTCGTTCAATGGTGGCTCGTCGGGCGTGAGGAGCTCGATCCCCCAGTCGTTCGACGACATGGCGAACGAGAGCGGGGCGAGCCGCGCCATTCGATATGCAAAGAGCGCGGCGAGTCCCTCGTGGACGAGTCGTCCCTCGAGGGGATAGAGGAAGAGATGCCACCCGTCGCGTGAGTGCACGCGCTCGACGAGCAGCTCGTCTTCGTGCGGGATCTCCGACCACTTCTGCTGGATCTCGAGCAGCGGACGCAGCGCCTCGAGCTCCGCTCCGCGATAGACGCCGTCCGCGGCTTCGCCGAGCCGGCGCCTGAGGAGGTGCGCGAGCTCGTCGGAGAGCGGCAGGCGGCTCCCCATCCAGCGCGGGATCGCGCCCCTGGTATTCGGCGCGCGCCGCACCCACACCCGCATTTCGCGCACGCGCACGAACTCGAGCGGCGTGCCAGCGAAGAAGAACCGCATCCCGGGCGTGAGCCGCGCCACGAACGTTTCCTCCACCGAGCCGAGCACGCCACCGCGCAGGTACTGCACGACGATCTGCGCGTCGCTGACGATCGTGCCGATCGACATCCGGTGCCGGCGCGCCTGTTCGCGGTCGGTGAGCACGTACCGCCCGTTCTCCCGCTCGACGCGCGCATACTCCGGATACGAGCGCAGCGACTCTCCGCCCGAGGCGACGAACTCCAGCGCCCACTCCCACTCCTCGTCGGTGAGCCCGGCATAGGCGCGAGTGCTTCGTACCTCGGTCAGCAGCTCGCTCGCCTCGAATCCGCCGCCCAGTGCCACCGTCACGAGATGCTGCGCGAGCACGTCGAGCGGGCGCTCGACCTGGAGCCTGGCTTCGATCGCGCCGGATTCCATGCCGTCGCGCACCGCCGCGACCTCGAGCAGCTCGAGCGCGTTCGTCGGCACGCAGGTGACACGGCTTACTTCGCCGGGCCGATGCCCGCTGCGCCCCGCGCGCTGGAGCAGCCGCGCCACGCCCTTCGGGCTGCCGATCTGCAACACCCGGTCGACGGGCGAGAAGTCCACACCGAGATCGAGCGACGACGTGGCGACGACGCAGCGGAGCGCCCCCTTACGCATGGCGTTCTCCACCCAGTCGCGCGTCTTCCGGTCGAGCGAGCCGTGGTGCAGCGCGATGCTCCCCGCCCACTCGGGCTTGGCGGCGAGGATGCCCTGATACCAGATCTCGGTCTGCGACCGCGTGTTGGTGAAGACGATCGTGCTCTCGGCCTCCTCGATCGCGGCGACCACCTGTGGCACCATCGTCGTGCCGAGGTGCCCCGCCCACGGGAAGCGCTCGATCACGGGCGGGATCAGCGCGTCGACGACCACCGCCTTGCGCTCGACGCCGCGCACGATCGGGCCGCGCTTCGCGCTCGGCCCCACGCTGAGCAGCGCGTCGCGCGCTTCGCCGAGGTTGCCGATCGTCGCGGAGAGTCCCCAGATGCGCGCGGTGGGCGCGAGAGTGCGGATGCGCGCGAGGGCGAGCTCGGCCTGTACGCCGCGCTTCGTCCCCATCAGCTCGTGCCATTCGTCGACGACCACGGCGCGCAGCTCGGTGAACAGCTCGCGCGCGTCGGGACGAGTGAGTATCAGGGTGAAGCTCTCGGGCGTGGTCACGAGCGCAGTCGGCAGCCGCTTGCTCTGTCGCGCGCGCGCGCCGGGCTTGGTGTCGCCGGTTCGAGACTCCAGCGTCCACGGGATGCCGAGATCGCGCAAGGGATCCGACAGCGACTCGAGCGTGTCGGCCGCGAGGGCGCGCAACGGCGTGATCCAGAGGACGCGCAGCGGCGGAGCGGCGGCGCGCTTCACGCGCGGACGCCTGCCGTCGGTAGAGGACGCGGACGGGTCGCCATGCTCGGCGAGCCACTCCAGCACCGGACCCCACCACGCAGCGAGGGTCTTCCCGGTGCCCGTCGCGGCGTGAACGAGACCACTCTCGCCGCGCAGGAACGCCGACCACACCTCGCGCTGGAAGCGGAGCGGCGTCCAGCCCTTCGACGCGAACCAGCGCTCGGCCGGCGCGAGCTCGATCACGTCGCCTCCTCGAGCATCGCGCGCAGCGTATCCATCGTGTCCGCCTCGGCGGCGGTCTTGTCCGTCCGCCAGCGCGCGATGCGTGGAAAGCGGACCGCGACGCCGGACTTGTGGCGCGGCGAGCGCTGGATCCCCTCGAACGCGAGCTCGAACACCTGTACCGGCTCGACCTGCCGCACGGGGCCGAAGCGCTCCACGGTGTGTCGCCGGATCCAGGCGTCGAGCGTGCGGATCTCGGCGTCGGTGAGGCCCGAGTACGCC
>DATFOL010000438.1:0-4260 GCA_035265545.1 Gemmatimonadaceae bacterium
CGAGCGGGCTCGCCGCGACCGCATTGGCGAGCGCCGCGGTGCCGGTCTTCGTCCTCCGTTCGCAGGGTGCGCCTCCCAACCTGATCGCTGTCTTCATCTTCGTGACGATGGGCATCGCCGTCAGCATCGTGCACGAGCGGCTGCGCACCCTCGTCGGCCGCCTGGAGCAGAGCCGCCAGTGGCTGCAGGCGATCATGGACTACTCGCCCAACGTGATCGTGATCAAGGACTTGAGTGGGCGCTTCCTGATGGTGAATCGGCGACTCGAGGACATGCTTCACCTCGGAGCGGGAGAAGCCGTCGGCAAGGTCGACGCTGACCTCTTTCCGGCGGCTAGTGCCGCGCGACATCATCAGAGCGACGCGCAGGTGTTCGCGAAGCGCGGCGCGATCACCTATGAGGACGCCATCCAGCTGGGCGGCGAGCGACACGTCTTCCAGACCAGCAAGTTTCCCCTCAACGACCACGACGGGCGGCCCTTCGCCCTCTGCGCGATCTGGTCGGAGATCACCGATCGCAAGCGCATCGAGGAGGCGCTGCAGCAGAGCGAGTCCGACCTCCGGGCGGCCGAACGCGTCGCGCACCTCGGGAGCTGGACGTGGAGCGTCGCCGACGACACGACGCGCTGGTCCGAGGAGCTCTATCGCATCGCGGGGCTGGAACCTCCACTCTCACCAGCGACGCCGGCTCCCAGCCCCGAGGGCCCGTTCGCTCCAGACACACTGCGTGCCATTCGCGCGGCGCTTCAGGAGATCGCTCGCGACGGCCGCCCGCACGAGACCGAGCTCGAGATCGTGCGCCCCGACAGCACCAAGCGCTGGCTCGCCGTGCGCGGCGACCCCGTGCGCGACGAGGGAGACGAAGTCATCGCCGTGTCCGGCACCGCGCAGGACATCACGGAGCTCAAGGAGCTGCAACAGCAGCGCGACGAGTGGACGTCGGTGATGGCGCACGATCTCCGCCAGCCGATCGGCGTCATCACCATGGCGGCCAGCGCGCTGCCCGAGCTGCACGCCGCCTCGCTCACCGAGAAGGAGACGATGTTCGTCGCCCGGATCGCGTCGTCCGCCGCGGACCTCGCGCGACTGGTCGACGACCTGCTCGACCTCTCGCTGCTCGAAGCGCGCCGTCTCACCCTCGATCGCTCGTGGATGCCACCGTCCAGCGTCGTGCGGGATTCCGTCGAGCGTCTGGCCAGCGTCACCGATGGACACCGCGTGACGATCACGGTGGGAGATGGGTGCAGCGAGTTCTGCGTCGACCCTCTGCGCATCGGCCAGGTGCTCGGCAACCTCGTTTCGAATGCCGTCAAGTACGGCGACGAGAAGACGGAGATCCTCGTCCACGTGGCGCCCCACGACGAGGAGGTCGACATCACCGTGACCAATCACGGCCCCGGTATTCCGCCCGAGGACATCCCGCATCTGTTCCATCGCTTCGCGCGAACCGCGAAGGCGCGAAGCTCGCGCAAACCGGGGCTCGGCGTGGGCCTGTACATCGCCAAGGAGCTCGTCGTCGCGCATGGCGGGAGGATCTGGGTCGAGAGCACCCCAGGCGAGACGACGACGTTCCACGTCGTGCTACCGGCGCGTGCGGCAGCACCGATTCAAAGGGCGGTGGGACAATGACATGGACCTGGTCGCGGCTATCGGTCACATGCGTCGAACGTCCAACAGCCGTCCACTCGAAAGTCCGGCGATCGTTGCCATACGCACCCGAAGACGCGTGGCCATCGACGGCATGCCCTGATCCCGAAGTCGAGACGATTGTCGACACCTTTCCGTGAGGCACCACAGCATATGCGCACACTCCACTTCCTTCCGATCGTCGCCGGCGCCGCGTTCCTGTCGGGCTGCTTTCACAAGACCCATCTCGCCGCCACCTGGCGCGACCCGTCGGCCCCAACGATGCACTTCCAGCGTCCGATTGCCATCTTCGTGACGAAGAGCGAGACGCTTCGCCGGATGATGGAAGACAAGATGGCGTCGAAGTTCATGAACGGCGTGCCGTCGTATCGAGTCCTTGCGTCGACGGACGTCGACGACGGTGCGGCGATTCGCCAGCAGCTCGCCAACGCAGGCTACGACGGAGCCATCGTGATGCGCGTCGCTAACGTCGACACGCGCATCGTCAACTACACGACGGGGCGCTACTGGTCGGGCGCACCCTACTACAGCTTCGCGGGCTACTGGGGCTCTGCCTGGGGATACCCCTACGATCCGGGCTACGTCAACAGTGATTTGATCGTCTCGATCGAGACGCAGCTCTACTCCCTCGCCTCCGACAAGCTGGTCTGGGCCGCCCGCAGCGAGACGACCGATCCGAGCTCGGTCGGCAAGCTCGGCGACTCGGTCATGCGTCACGTGATGAAGGCCCTGGAGAAGGAACGGCTGGTCGGTGCCAGGCTCGGCGACTCGACGGCGCACCGAGAGCTTGCGTCCCAGTGACCGTGGCGTCTCGATCTGGAAGCCTCGTGACGAGGGCGCGTCATCCCGACGCGCCCTCGTTCGCGTCGCCGATTGAAGCGTCGAACACCACCTGGTCGTACCACCACAGCCGCTCGAAGAATGATCGAGCCGCCGCGCGATCCTCTTCGGCCGGCACGATCTCATTGATCGAGCTCCGTCCCTCGATGGCGTCGAACCATCGCTTCTCCCGCTGGTCGAGCGGCAGGACGAGATCCGTGCAGTCGTGCTGCCGGTTCAACACGACGGCCGCCGCTCCGGGGGGCAGCCGCTCCTGCAGGCAGAGCGTGTCGGCATTTCGGATCGGCACGTAGCCGAGCCACGTATCGCCGTCGAAGGTGATGCCGTCGGCGCGGTCCGGGCTGTCGTCGCGCCGGGCGATCACGCTGTGCCGAACCATCGTTCCCCGAAGCAGCTCCACGGCGGCGAACTGCTCCGGCTGTGAGAGCCGCCCGATCCGGGTCTCTCCAGTCACGCGGGCGGCGAGACCACAATGGGGCGAGTACGGCGCCTGGCGCACCCACCGCGCGAATGCGAGTCCGCCCGCTTCCAGCAGCTCGAACAGTTGCGCGACCGAATAGGCGCGGTCGTGCGGGTTGAGCAGCGCGTCGGCGATCGCCGCCGCACGATGAAAATCCGGCGCCTCTCGCAGGGCGCGCAGTGGATGCCCCGGCGGCAGCGCGCCCAGCGTGGCGACGAGGTTTCGGATCCCCTCGTCGGTGGCACCGATGCCGACGCGCCGACAGAACTCCTGCATCATATGGATGCCGGCGCGCCCGTATGGCGCGTAGACCATGAGGTGCATCGCACCAGCCGGCTCCAGCACGCTCCGCAACACGCGCAGCCCGGCCAGAGGGTCCGCGAGATGATGCAGCACTCCCGTGCATACGACCTGGTCGAAGCGCGCCTCCAGCTCGGCCGCCCGCTCGATCGGTAGCTGGTGGACCTGGAGGTTCTCGAGATCGTAGCGCTGCCTGAGCTCTTCGGTGCAGCGCACGCTCGTCGCGCTGAAGTCGATTCCCGTCACCCGCGCGGCGGGCCAGCGCATGGCGTATTTGGCTGCCTGGGACGTCCCGCACCCGGCGACGAGGATGGAGTGATCGTCCCGGAACGGACGTGCGGGCCAGGATAGATGGTGGTCCTGGCGCCGCAACTGCCCGTCCTTCCAGAGCGACTGGTAACGGTCCAGGTCTTCTACGGGCGGCGGGTACGGATACCGCTCGTAGAAGTCCCGAACGCTCGCCGAGGCGTCGGAGCGCATCGGTGAATGTGCTACTCGCCTACGCCATCATGGCTGGTCCGCCTTCTTCTTGGTGTGCTCTCTGACCGCCGGGCGGGCGATCGACGGTGGCGGCTTCGGGGTGCCTGCTGTCGCGCCCTCGTGCGCGCCCTCGTGCGCGCCATTGTGCGCACCGTTGCTCGCGGTGGGCCGCGGCACCACGGTGAGCTGGGCCATCACCGCGTCGAGGTTGAACGAGGCAGGCTTCTGCCGCGGCGGGAACTCCTCGAACGCCTTGAGCTGCTCCGCCACGACCTTCTGCATGAGATACATCTGCGGCACGTGATCCACCATCCAGTCCCAGTAGGTGTTCGAGTTGAAGTCGGCTCGCTCGAACGGATCGCGGCGCAGGTTCATGATGGTCGGCAGGCGGAACTTCACGAACGGCTCCTGCCATTGCCTCATCGTGTTCGCCAGCTGCGAGGCGAGGTGGAACTTGTAGTCGCCCACACGCACCGCGATGACGTCACCGTCGTCGCTGAAGTAGAAGATGGCCTGTCGGGGACTCTCCTTCAC
>DATFOL010000439.1:0-4594 GCA_035265545.1 Gemmatimonadaceae bacterium
AAGGTCCGCTCCTCGAGCACCTTGAGCAGCTTTGGCTGCACCTCGGTGACGACCTCGCCGATCTCGTCGAGGAAGAGCGTGCCGCGGCCGGCGACCTCGAACAGCCCGCGCTTGGCCTGCTTCGCGTCGGTGAAGGCGCCCCGCTCGTGGCCGAACAGCTCACTCTCGAGGAAGGTGGCGCTGAGCGACGCACCGTTCACCTCGACGAAGGGCTGCGCCGCACGCGCCGAGCGGTCGTGGATGCGACGCGCGACGAAGCCCTTCCCGGTGCCCGTCTCGCCGACGATGAGCACGGGCACATCGTCGTTGCGGGCAGCGAGCTCGATCAGCCGCTCGAGCGACGGGCCGCTGGCGCCCGCATCGGGGACGGGGCCGGCCTCACCGCGCCGCGCGCGCAGCACTGAGACCTCGCGGCGCAACCCCACGAGCTCCGCGGCACGCGACACGGCGACGCTGAGCGCCTCGAGGTCCACGGGCTTCTCGAGGAAGTCGAGCGCGCCCTGCTGCATGGCGCGCACGGCGGTGGGGACGTCGGCGTGGCCGGTGAGCACGATGACGCCGAGCTCGGGATCGTCGGCACGCAGCGCCTCGAGCAGCGTCAGGCCGCTCGCGTCGGGGAGCCGCAGGTCCACGAGCACGACATCGGGCGCGTGCTCGGCGGCGGCCTGGCGGCCGGTCGTCGCCGTGCCGGCGGTGCGAACGACGTAGCCAAGCGTCTCGAAGTAGTCGGCGAGCGTCTCGCGGACGGTCTGGTCGTCGTCCACGACGAGGACGGACGTCATCGCGCGCGCGACCGACCGGGATCGGACGCCGCGCGGCCGCGCGCGATCACGCGCTCACGAGCGGGAGCACGACGGTGGCGGTCGTGCCGCACTCGGGGGCGCTCTCGAGCGAGATCATGCCGCCGTGCTCCTCGACGATGCGCTGACAGAGCGCGAGCCCGATCCCCGTGCCCCCCGGCTTGGTCGAGAAGAAGATCTCGAACACGCGCGGCAACAGGTCGGGCGGGATGGCGGCGCCGCCATTGTGGAGCCGGCAGCGCCACATCCCCGTGGGCAGCACGCTCGACGTGAGCGTGAGATCGCTTCCCTCTGGCGCGGCGTCCGTGGCGTTGACGAGCAGGTTGATGAACACCTGCGCGAGCTGCGGCGCATCGATGCCGCACACAGAACGGGTGGCGCGGGTGCGCTCGAGCAGGATCGCGCGGCTCTCGAGCAGCCCGCGCTGGTTCTCGAGCACCTCGTCCCACACGTCATCGGGATCGCCGGGCTCGAGCCGGACCGGGCTCGGACGGCCGTACTCGAGCAGCGAGGTGACCATGCTGTTGAGCCGCTCGACCTCGCGCAGGATGCGACCGACGTTCTTCTCCACGACGGGATCGTCCTTGACGCGGAAGCGCAGCAGCTGCGCAGCGGAGGAGATGCCGAAGAGCGGGTTGCGCAGCTCGTGGGCGACTCCGGCCGACACTTCTCCGATGGCTTCGAGGCGGCGCTTGTGCCCGACGCGCTGGACGAGGCGTGCGCGCTCGACCGCGGCCGCCGTCTCGGCGGCGATGGTGGCGAGCACGCGGCGCGACTCCTCGACGCGATGCGAGGCGAGGGGCGCCGAGGTGAGGGTGATCGCGCCGAGTACCCCCTCGCCGCTCGTCATCGGCGCGGTGATCTCGATGCCCTCGGCGGAGGCGCGGGTCACGACCTGTCCGATATGGAGCGCGTCGGACCACACCGGGGTGAGGCGCGCGGTGATCGCGGCCTCGTCGTCCGAGAACCCCGAATGGTGGACGAGGCGGAGCGTCGCGCTGTCGCCATCGGCCAACGCGACGGCGACCGCGTCGCACGCCATCGCGCGACGGAGCTGCTGGACCACCTCGTGAAGCACCCGGTCGACGCTGATGGTACGCGCCAGCGCCATGCCGGTGTCGATGAGCACCTCGCGCCACCGATGGCTCGGCGTGATGTCCACCGTGGAGAAGGCGAAGCCCGTGATGGCGTGCCCTTCATCGATCGCGCTCACCTGCATGAGAAAGATCCGCTCCTCGACCGGGGAGCTGCACGGGAACTCCCACGTGATCGATGAGGCGCGTCCTTCGCGCAGGACGGCCATCGCCTGCTCGATCTGATCGCGGGTAGCGACGTCGGCGATCGCTTCCCAGATCGAGGTTCCGATCACCGCGTCCTCTTCGCCGAGCTGCGGCGCGCCGTTCGACTGGGCGAAGCGCGCCCACGAGCGGTTCATGAACGTGATGCGCCCGTCCAGATCCACCGTGTAGATGGTCATCGGCAGGGCATCGAGCACCTGGCGCTCGAGTGACGGCATGGTCGGAATGTTACGGGTCATTGGCGGGGGACGGAAGCAAAACGCAGAGGGGCGTGGCCTCGTTCGCCACGCCCCTCGAAAGCTCGACGATCAGCGGGCGATGCGGATCAGCGCCGAGCGCGTGCGGCCTTCTTCGCTGACTTCTTGGCTCCACCCTTCTTGGCGGCCGATTTGGCTCCACCCTTCCTGGCGGCTCCCTTCTTTGCGGCCCCACCCTTCCTGGCCGCGCTCTTCTTCGCCGCCGACCGCCCTCCACCCGACTTCTTGGCGGCGGTCTTGGCTCCGCCCTTCTTGGCAGCAGCCTTCTTCGCGCCGCCCTTGGCGGTACTCTTGGCGGCGGCCTTCTTCGCCGGGCCCTTCTTGGCCGTGGCTTTCTTCGCGCCGCCGCCGGATGACTTGGCCGCGCCCCCGCCGCCGGACCTGGCCGTCGTCTTCGCACCCTCAGCGCCCGATCTGCTGCCGCCGCTGGACCCACCACCGCCGCTGGACCCACCGCCCGCGGCGTCGAACACATTACCACGGGTCACGGCGGTCTTACCCGCCGGCTCCTTGGTGGCCGGATGCTTGGACGCGGTCAACGGTGCCGTCGCACCGCCGCCCGGGGCACCGGCGCCACCGCCCGCAGCACCCTTTGCCGCGCCGCCGCCCGTCGCGCCACCAGGCCCACGGCCTGCTGGACGGCCGCCGCCCGTGCCGCGCGGCGCCCGCGCGACGACGAGCGGACTCTCCTCCTCGTCATCGTCGCCCTCCACGACCGGGGTGCCCAGCCCCCCTTCTTCCTCATCATCATCCGAGTCGTCGGTGCTGTCCCAGAGGTCGTCGCTGTCGTCCTTGTGGGTCGTCCAGCCCCCGTCCTCTTCGTCGTCCTCGTCGTACGACGACCCGCCGCCGCCACCGCCATATCCAAGATCGTCGACATCGTCGTCGCGATCGGAGAATCGGAGCTCGTCGTTCACTTCGTCACCGCGCGGCATTACCGCCTCCTGTGGAGATAGGAAAGTCGGACCAGCGAATCGTCCCGGTAGTGCGGCGTGCAGGACGTGCGACCCGCGCGCCGCGCTGCACGACGTATGCCCTTCAGCGGACGATGACTGGCATCACCGCACGTCACCCGTGTTCGGGCGTCGCGCAGACGACTTCGCACATGAACACCCTTGTAAGGCCGCGCGCGGATTCCGTCAAGCAGAATCCGCGCGCGGGTGTGCACGGAGAGCGGGCGAGTGCGCCGTCAGTCGCCGGCGGCGGGCACCGGGAGCGGCGCCGGTACGTCGTGCGGCGCGTCGTGCGACCGTGCGCTGGTGAGACGGGAACTCACCCAGCTGCCGAGATCGTCCAGATAGGTGTACATCACCGGCACGACGAAGAGGGTGAGGAGCGTGGAGGTGATGAGGCCTCCGACCACCGCGCGCGCCATGGGCGCCCGGGCTTCGGCGCCGGCGCCGATGGCGAGGGCGAGAGGCGCCATACCGAAGATCATCGCCACGGTGGTCATGACCATGGGGCGCAGGCGAATGCGGCCCGATGCGAGCAGCGCGTCGACGCGTCCCTTCCCCTCGGCGCGCATCTGGTTGGCGAAATCGACCAGCAGAATCCCGTTCTTGGTCACGAGCCCCATCAGCATGATGATGCCGATCATCGTCATCACGTTGATGTTGCCCCGGGTGAGCAGCAGCGCGAGCGCGACGCCAATGAAGCTGAGCGGCAGCGCGAGCATGATGGCGAGCGGCTGGAGGAACGAGCCGAACAGCGAGGCCAGGATGAGGTAGATGAACACGACGGCCAGGATCAGCGCTTCCTGCACATAGCCCTTGGTCTCCTCGAGGCTCTGGACGTCGCCGGTGAAGATGGCGCGGTACCCCGGAGGCAGACCCAGATTCTGGATGGCCTGTTCCACGCGATCGGCGACGTCACCCATCGAATAGCCCGGCAGCACACCGGTGGAGAGCTGGACCTGCTGCTCGAGCTGGCGGCGCTCGATCTGCTGCGGCCCGACGCCGGCGCGGACATCGGCGACCTGCGAGAGCGCGACCATCGACGGTAGCCCGCTCGCGTTGGCGAAGGTGCTCGCCACGGGGAGCTGCGACACGTCGGCGGCCGAGGCGCGGAGTGAATCGGGGAAGACCACCACGACGTCGTGCGAGTAGCCCTGTGGATCCTCCCAGGTCGAGGCGCGCTGGCCGGCGAAGAGGGGCTGAAGCGTAGACGCAACGCTGCCGACGCCGAGGCCGGCGCGCCACGCCTCCTGTCGGTCGACGCGGACGTCGAGCTGGGGGATGTC
>DATFOL010000440.1:0-2456 GCA_035265545.1 Gemmatimonadaceae bacterium
GTCGAGCACGGCGGCGGCGGCGACGTCCAGCGTGGACTCGCCGGTACGGATGGTGAGTGTTCCACCGCGGAGCATGGCGTCGCGCGCGTTGATCGAGAGGTTCACCAGCACCTGCTCGAGCTGACTCGCATCCACCACCACCGGCGCGTATTCCACCTCGCGACGCAGCTCGATCTTCACCGAGCTCCCGAGCACGCGCATGAGCAGCCGCTCGACGCCGGTCACGACGTCGTTCACGTCGTGGAGCCCGGGGCTGCGCACCTCCTTGCGGCCGAAGATGAGCAACTGGCGCGTGAGCGCCGCGCCGCGGCCGACGGCGTCCCGGATGTCCGTCACTTCCTCCTGCAGCGGATCGTACGTCGCCAGCGCCTTGCCCAGCGTCTCGGCGGCGCCGAGGATCACGCTGAGGAGGTTGTTGAAGTCGTGCGCCACGCCACCGGCGAGCCGGCCGACCGCGTCCATCTTCTGGGCGAGGAGCATCTGTGCCTGGAGTTGCTCCCGCTGGTCCTGGGTGCGCAGCTGGTCGGTCACGTCATTGACGATCACGATGCGCACTCGCCGGCCGTCGAGCTCGAAGCCGTACGAGATCGTCTCGACGTCGATCAGCGTGCCGTCCTTGCGGCGATGCCGGAAGACGCCGACGCGGTCATGGCCCGGCCGCTCGTGCGCGTAGTCGAGCACGCGCTGGACGTCCTCGCCTGGCCGGATGAAGAGGATCGTGTTTGCGAGGAACTCCTCCTCCGAGTAGCCATAGTGCTCCGTCGCCGCGCGGTTCACGGCGACGAAGCGCAGCGTGTCGGCGTCGTACACCCATGCGGGGAGCGGCGTCGCATCGAACAGCAGACGGAAGTCGCGCGCTTCGCTGGACTGCTCGGTCGCGCGCATCCGCGGTCCCGAGATGCGCGGCGTGGCCCACCCGCCAGAGGTACGCGGAGCGGTGAACTCGGAGCGGCGGCGCGTGTCGCGCACGACGGAGAAGGTCCCCCCGTCCGGCAGCAGCGTGGACGAGATCTCGACGTCGAGCGGCTCGCCGTCCGCCGAGCGCACGCGATGCATCGTGATGACGGAGCCGAACGTCGCGAGCTCCTGCACGGGCGATGGATGCGCCGGACGGTCGGACTGCTCGGTGAGCTCCTCGAAATGCCGACCGACGAGCGCGTCCACCGGCTCGCCGATCAGGGCCGCGAACGCGGGATTGGCCATCCGAACCCGACGCGACGCGTCGAAGACGATCATCCCGTCGCACGCCGTGTCGAAATAGTACCGGAAGTCCAGCGTCATCGCGGGATCGGTCTCGGACAGCCCCGAAGTCGGGGGAGGGGGAGCGGTCTGCATATTCGGAGTATCGGCTGCTGCCCTGTCGCTCGACATGGGCCGGATCCTATCCAGCGTGACGCTCGAGCACGACCCCCGGTATCGGACCATCCCGAGCAGCAAAGCGCTCGACGCCGGTACCTCCTGCGTTCGCCAGCGCGCCCATGCGCCGGCACGTTTCGCCCGCCGCGCGCCACCCGTACATTCTTGGGGCGGCGACGTATACCGCACGCCTCACTCCCGCCCGGGATCCCATGCAGGCCAAATCCGAACCGGCGCTTCGCCTCACCACCGCGGAGCCCCCCGCGCGCGACGCCACGCCGCGTCCCCGTCTGACGGACCACCACGTCGAGCGGAACCCCGGCACGGCGCTCGACCTCGACATCGTCCGCGCGCTGCGCGTGAACCGCAGCGCCGTAGAGCGCCGGGCGGCCACGATCCCGACGCGGCGGACCGTGAAGAAGGAATGGCAGGCGGCGTGGCTGCTGCGCGCCATCACGCTCATCGACCTCACGACCCTCGCCGGGGACGACACACCGGGCAACGTGCGGCGGCTGTGCGCCAAGGCGGCGCATCCGCTTCGCAGCGACCTCGTCGATGCACTGGGCGTCTCCGACCTCGGACTCACCACCGGCGCCGTGTGCGTGTACCACGCGCTCGTGCCGACCGCTGTGGATGCGTTGCGCGGCACCGACATCCCCGTCGCCGCCGTGAGCACCGGGTTCCCCGCGGGATTGAGCCCGCTCGAGGAGCGCGTGCGCGAGATCCGGGCGTCGGTCGCGGCGGGCGCACGCGAGATCGACATCGTGATCACACGCGGCCACGTCCTCACCGGCAACTGGCAGGCGCTGTACGACGAGGTGCGGATGTTCCGCGACGCGTGCGGCGACGCCCACATGAAAGCCATCCTCGCCACCGGCGAGCTGGCGACGCTCGGCAACGTCGCGCGCGCGAGCATGGTGGCGATGATGGCCGGCGCCGACTTCATCAAGACGAGCACTGGCAAGGAGAGCGTCAACGCGACGCTCGCGTTCAGCCTCGTCATGGTGCGCATGATCCGCGAGTACCATCAGGCGACGGGATACGCAGTGGGCTACAAGCCGGCCGGCGGGATCCGCAGCGCGAAGAACGCGCTCGAGTAT
>DATFOL010000441.1:0-8548 GCA_035265545.1 Gemmatimonadaceae bacterium
GGCTGGTTCAGGCACCGTGACGCTCGTTCGTCATCCCGAGCCTGGAGCCGCCTCCGGCGCGCCGGAGGCGGCTCCAGGCTCGGGATGACGAACGAGCGTCACGGTGCCTGAACCAGCCCCGCGCCGACTCTAGCCGGCGGGTAGGGCAACCGCCTCGCCGTCGCCAGCAACTTCCTCCACAAGGCGATCCCTCGGAGTGATGTCGAGGTCTCGGCCCAGAGGGCAGCGCACCCGGCCACGTGCGGCGTCGCCATGCTCGTGCCGCTCTTGATGCCGTAGCGCGTGGGCCGCGGCACCGACGAGAACACGTCACGTCCCGGCGCCGCGATCTCGACCTTCCCGAAGTTCGAGAACGACGACGGGGCGAGCGTCGGGTCGAGCGACGCCACCGACATGATCGACGGCGAGTTCGCCGGCGAGCCCGTCGGGCTCGCATCGTTTCCCGCCGCGGCCACGATGAGACACCCTCGCGCCAGCGCCGCGTTGCCCGCGGCGGTGTACGCCGCCTGCACCGGAGCCCGCGAGCCGAGCGACAGCGAGATCACCACGCACCGGTTCGCGATCGCCCAGTTCATCCCGGCCAGCACGCTCGCCGTCGAGCCGGTCCCCGTGTTGGAGAGGACCTTGCCGACGAAGATCGGCGCGCGGTATGCGATGCCGTAGCGCGGCGTCGAGCCTGCGGGCGCCTTCGGGCCACACGCGGTGCCGATGCAGTGCGTGCCGTGGCTGTGGAGGTCCTGCACGGGTTGACCGACGAACGTCGCGCCGACGACCGGGCGGCCGACGAAGTCGGGGTGTCCGAGGTCCATCCCCGTGTCGAGCACTGCCACGCGAATGCCGGCACCGCTGCGCAGGCTCGGCGGGACCTTGCAGCGGATGAGCCCCCAGGTCGCGCCCAGGACCAGCGCCTCCTCCTCGGTCTCGAGCTCGGCCTGGTCGATCTCCGTCAGGTCACCCGCGATCGCCTGCGCTGCTCGAGCGAAGCCACGGAGGTACTCCGCGGTGTCGGGCGATACCGTTCGCGTGAACCCATTGCGGAGCGGTTCCGTGGTCGTTCCGCCGTTGGCCGCTCGAGTCATGGCGTTTCGCAGGAGGTCGCCGGGCGCTTCCTGCGGGAACACGAAGTACTCCGGCTCGATGGCTTCGACGGGGCTGTCGCTGGCGATCTCGGAGTTGGCGCTCATGCTTCGTTCCTGCGCCGCCCCGGCGCCCACCAGAGCCACACCGATCTCGGGGAAGACGACCGCGTCCGCATCGCCGACGTTCTCGAGCGTCGCCGCCTGGTCTTCGAAGTCGCGCGCGTCCGCCACGCGCAGGCCGAGCGCACCGAACGACTGAACCCCTTCCTCGGCGGCGGTTTCCTTGAACGTCACGAGGTAGCGTCCAGTCTCCAGGCTCTCGTCACCACGCTCGAGCGCGGCGACCAGGAGCTCATCGACCGAGGAGGATGCGCGACCATCGCCATCGCCTCCGCCCGCTCGTGGTCTCGGCGACCGGCCCGAATTCTTCTTCGCCATAAGGATGCCTCCCCTGATGTAGTGACTCGCTAGCGCATCCGCATGCGTACCAGTCAGCGTCAGCGAAGAAATGAACGCCACCGAAGACACGCGATTCGCGCGAGCTCAAGCGCGGGCGACGGAGAGTCGCCACGGCGCGCCCAATGGTCGGGTACACCGGCAGATCGCGGAATCGATCAGTCGGAGGAAAAAGGATGGAGGCGGGGATGTACATCCTTCGCGACGAGCGCGGTGCGGATCGCGTCGAGCAGCGCCTGCGGCGAGATGTCGGAGATAGCCGCCGCGCGCGGCTGGAGTGAGTGAACCACCGCGTGGCGCGCGTCGCTCGTCAGCGTGACGACGTGGAGCCAGGGCTGGTGAGCGAGCAGCTCGTGGACGAGCAGCGCCGTCGAGTCGCTGGGCGCGATGCCGACCACGGCGACGCTCGCGCCGGTGCGGCGCACGACGGAAAGGATCTGCTCGGAGTCGGCGACTTCGGCGAGAATCTCGATGTCGCGCTGGCTGGCGAGCGTCTCCCGAACGATCTCACCGAGGAGCGGGGGCATCGTCGCCAGGACGAGGCGGATGGGTGCCACAGGCAGTCCCTGTTGATCCGCCGCGAATCTTGCGCGGTCGCGCTCCGCGCGCGTCGACCGAAGGGTGGACGACCGTCCAGCCTTCGTGTGTAGTCAATTGCGCGACGACGACGGGAACGGCGCTGGTGGCCGTCGGCTGACCCGGTGTGCGGATCTCCTTGCCGCGTGGACTCAGCTTCCGCGGCGCACGCGGGCGGCTACCTGAGCTCGGCGGCGGACGTGGAGCTTCTCGAGGATGTGGTGGACGTGGCTCTTGGCGGTCGCGACCCCGATGCCCAGTTGCCGTGCGATGTCCTTGTTGGACATCCCCTGCTCGAGCAGTCGCATGATCTCCTGTTCCCGCGGAGTGAGCGGGGCCATGGCGCCGTCGACGTGATGTTCGTTCGCGACCTTCGACAGGGTCCAGAGACGCCGGAACATGCTCGCGGCGACCTGCGTGGAGCATTTCAGCTCACCGCGCGCCGTCCGCTCGATGGTGGCGATCAGATCGGACAGCGATGCATCCCGCGGGACGTAGCCTGCCACGCCAGCTTCGGCCCACTCGAGCACTGTCAGCGCCGTCTCGGCGAGCGCGGTTACGACGACCTTCACGCTCGGTGCGAAACCGGCGATGTCGGTAGCCGTCATGAGCCCGTCCGGCATCGCTGCATCGAGCAGCACGATGTCGGGGAACGACTCCCGCACCCGATCGAGTGCCTGGGTGCGGTTGGCTGCGGTGCCCAACACTGCGCATGAAGGATGTCGGGCGATGAGGTCAGCCAGACCTTCGCGATAAAACCGAACGTCTGCGGCTACGATGAGGCGAATCATGAGCAAAACCCTGCTGCGAAGCGACAACCACGACGCGAGATAGCGTAGATGATCGCGGCGTGGACGGCAAGGTGGGGACAGGTCACTGCATGGTACCGGTCGTGTCGCCCCGGAATGATTCCGCCGTCTGTTGGAGTCGAGCCATGCACGAGTGAGGTGAGCGCTGCCCACGACGCGCGCGCGCGCTTCGCCGCGGTACGAGCAGCGCCCACGTCTTAGAAAAGACTAAGATTTGACGCGCGCGCCCTGGTGGCGTAGGACAGGTCATCCCTCACCTGTCCACCCATGCGCTTCAAGTCGCCGTCATCGAACGGGTTCACCGTGTACGCGGTCACCGGCGTGAACACGGTCTCCTTCGGCATCAAGGCTACGGCCACGGCGAAGCGTGGCCTGCTCGGCTTCCACGTCGAGCGCATCGATCCGACGGAGCACGAGGCGTACACCATGCCGGGCTTCAAGGTGTTCCGCTCGGTGATCCCGGAGCCGGACGAGCATACGATCGTGAGCACGCACGATCATCCGGTCCAGAGCTTCGTGTGGGACGACTTCACCGCGAAGCCGGGGCGGAAGTACGAGTACGTGTTCCATCCGCTGCGCGGTGCGCCAAAGAACCTCGATCGCTCCACGCCGCCGGTCCACATCACCGTGCGCACCGAGCCGCTCACCAAGGCCAAGGATCACGACGTCTACTTCAACCGCGGCGTGGCGAGCAGCCAGGCGTATCAGCGGCAATTCGGCAATCACACGCCCGACGAGCTGGCCGAGCCCAAGAGGACGCGCGCCCACCAATGGCTCGTGCGAGACCTCGAGAATGCCATCCTGCGCTTCATCCGCGCGACGAAGAACGGAGACGGGCTGCTCTGCTGCTTCTACGAGTTCAGGTATCCGCCCGTCGCCGAGGAGCTCAAGAAGGCGGTCGATCGCGGCGTCGACGTCCGCATCATCATCGACGCCAAGGTCAACGAGTCCACCGACAACAAGGGCGTGTTCCACGAGAGCTTTCCTCGCGAGGCCAACCTGCGGACGATCGCCGCCGCGGGGCTCCCCGCCACCGCGATCGTCCGTCGCGAGGCGCGGGCCTCGGCGATCCAGCACAACAAGTTCATGGTCCGTCTCGTCGGCGCGGCGAAGACGCCAGCCGAGGTCTGGACGGGCTCGACCAACATCTCGCTCGGCGGCATCTCGGGACAGACCAACGTGGGCCACCGGGTGCGCGACGCCACGGTGGGCGCGCAGTTCGTCGCCTACTGGCAGCTGCTCGCGAGCGATCCGGGTGGCGCCGATGGCGACTCGGCGTCCGACGTGCGGAAGAAGAACGCCGCGTTCCGCTCGGCCGTCGCGGCACTCAGGACCGTGCCGACGGCGCATGGCGGCATCCCCCGGGGATGCTCGAGTGTGTTCAGCCCGCGCACGGGCAGCGAGGTGCTCGAGATGTACGCCGCGATGGCGGACGAGGGGAAAGCCTGCTCGTGCGTGACGCTCGCCTTCGGCGTGAATCCGCTCTTCAAGTCGCTGCTCCAGGACAACACGTCGATCAGCCCGATCGTGTTCCTGCTCCTCGAGAAGAAGGACGTGAAGAACCCCAACTCCAACCAGCCGTTCGTCGCGCTGGCGGCGAAGAACAACGTGTACGCGGCCTGGGGCGCGTACATCAGGGATCCGCTCTATCAGTGGGCCCGCGAGACGAACACGCGTGCGCTGGGGCTCAACTCACACGTCGCCTACATCCATTCCAAGTTCCTGCTCATGGACCCGCTCGGCGCTGATCCCATCGTGGTGAGTGGGTCGGCGAACTTCAGCGCGGCGTCGACGAACGACAACGACGAGAACATGCTGCTCGTGCGCGGCAACACCCGCGTGGCGGACATCTACTTCACGGAGTTCAACCGGCTGTTCAACCACTACTACTTCCGTGCCGTGCACGAGACGGTGCGGGCGCGCGAGGCAAGCGGCGCCGGCGTGAACGACGAGTCCGCGAGCCTGTTCCTCCGCGAACAGGATGATTGGGTGAAGAAGTACGAGCCCGGCAAGCTGCGAGCGAAGCGGCTCGCGCTGTTCACCGGAATGGCCGGGGCGCAGACGATCCTGTAGCGGGTCAGGTCGGCGCGGTGATCGACTTCGCGCCGATGCGCTCCAGCGTCGCGCGCGCCGCCCGCTCTTCGAGCCCGGCCTCGTCGAGATGGCCGAGCGTGGTGAAGGCGCGCGCGAGGAGCAGGCGCGTCGAGGCTAGCTCGAACGGCATGTCGACCTCCGTCCACGTCTTGCGCGCGCGTCGCAGATGGAGCACGGCCTCGTCGGCGTTGCCACGCGCCAGCGCCAGCGCACCACGCGCGACGGCGGCCGACGCGACGAGCGCGGGGGCGGTGTAGGTCTCGGTGATCGTCTGGAGCTCCGTTGCAGCCGCTTCTGCCGCGTCGAGCGCTTCGCAGGCGATCATGATCTCGACGTACGCGGGCAGCAGTTTGCTGCGGTCGAGCGGCGATAGTGCGGGCTCCGCGAGCGCCCGTTCGATCATCGAGCGCGCGGCGTCGGGACTGCCTTCGGCGAGGCGCAGCAGCGCCAGCCCGGGCTGCGGCTCGCGGCCGCGCGCGTGCGCTTCGGCGAACATGGTACCGGCGCCGGGGAGGTCGCCCGCGCGCAGGCGGATCTCACCGAGCTCGTTGAACGCCTCGCCCGCGATGTCCTCCAGAAAATCCTCCAGCTCTTCGCAGGCGCGCCGCGCCTCGCGCTCCGCCTCCGGCAGCGCGCCGCGAATGCGCAGGATCCCGGCGCGGAAGACGCGGCAGATGCCGGGGAACGCCGAATCGGCGTAGGGATCGCCCCAGTGCTCGGCCACGTCCTGCCACTCCGCTGCGCGGCCGAAGTCGCTCAGGCGCTCGCAGACGCTGATCATGTTGCAGTAGGCGCGTCCGGTGGTGTGCGGCGTCAGCTCGCCACCGGCGACGGCCGCCATCGCCTCGTCGATGAGCGCCATCCCCTCGCCGACGCGTCCGAGCGCGACGAGGATGCGGCCGCGGTCCTGGAGCGCGAGCGCGTCGAGGTCGGCGTCGCCGACCCGGCGCGCGATGGCGAGCGCGCGGTCGGCATCCGCCAGAGCGTCGTCGAAGCGCCGCTCGCCGAGCGCCATCACGGCGCGCATCCGGTGAAGCCAGCCCGCTTCCAGGACGTCGTCGACTCCGCCCAGATGCCGCTCGGCGCGGCGGAACCATCCCTGTGCGACCGACCGGGCCAATCGGTGGAAGTGATCTTCGGCGAGCGCCAGCGCCACCCGGCCCGCGGCCGCGCCGTCGGAATGCCTCACGAACTCCCGGTACGCACGCTCTCGTGCGCGCACGCTCGTGCGGCTGTCCATCAGCCACCACGCCGCTTCTCCGAGACGCTCCAGGTCCTCGGCCCCCAACATGTGCTCCGCGTCGAGCGCGACCAGCTCGTCGTACGCCTCTCGCCAGGCCGCACCGGCGTACGCGGCGCGCGCTCGCTCGAGCGCACCTGCGGCATCGAGGCCGCCGGTGGCGTCATAGACCGCGGCCCGCGTAGTGCGCGTCGCGCTGGCCACGCGCTCACGCGATACGTCGACGACGCCCGTTCCGCTGGGAGCGGTGTCGCCGGCGACGGTCCGGAGTGGCCGCCGTGGCGTGCCACTGCCGGACGTCGTGCGTCGTGCGCTGCTCGCCCCGGAGAGTCCGTCGGCGAACTCCGAGATCGACGCGAATCGATCGTCGGCTCGGCGGGCCAGTGCGCGTTGAAGCGCGGTCGCGACCCCGGCGGGAATCTCGGGACGAAGCGCACGCACCCGCGGCGCCGACTCCGTCAGGCGGCGGGACATCACCTGCGCGACCGATCCGGTGAGCGGGGGCTGACCAGCCAGCATCTCGAACAGCACGCAGCCCAGGGCATAGATGTCGGCGCGGCCGTCCACCGGCTCGCCGGCGATCTGCTCGGGGCTCATGTACGCCGGGCTTCCGACGGTGGTGCCGGCGACGGTCAGGTTGGCGTCCCGTGCTTCGGCTTCTGGTTCGAGCATCCGCGCCACGCCGAAATCGGCGACGAGCGCGTGTGTCTCACTCAGGAGAATGTTCTCCGGCTTGATGTCGCGATGCACCACGCCATTGGCGTGCGCGTACGCGAGCGCATCGGCCACCTCGCGCGCCAGCGTCAGCGCCTCGGCGATCGGCAGCCTGCCTGTGCTGTCGAGCCGCTGGCGCAGCGAGGCGCCGGCGACATGAGGCATGGAGTACCAGAGGATTCCATCGGCGGCACCGGAGTCGAAGACCGGCAGGATGTTCGGATGCTGCAGCCCGGCGGACAGGCGGATCTCGCGGTGAAAGCGTGGAGCGCCGAGCGCGCCAGCGGTGTCGGGGCGCAACACCTTGAGCGCAACAGGGCGCTCGTGACGGAGGTCGCGGGCGAGATAGACCGTCGCCATGCCACCTCGGCCGAGCACGTGATCGATCACGTACCGCCCACGAAGCGCGTTGGCCAGCGTCGGCAGCGCGATCGGCTCCGGCGTGTCGATCACTGCCGGAATCTCGGCGACCGGCGGCGTGCCGTCTCGCACCTGCACGGGCGCGATGAACCGGAACCCGCGTCCGCGCAGCGTGCGGATGAACTGCTGCTCGCGCCCGTCGTCCCCGATCGCCTGCCGCGCCGTCTTGACGCGGCTGTTGAGCGTCGCCGGCGTCACGAAGCGGCGCTGCCACACGTGATCGAGCAGCTCGGCGGGGGAGACGAGCCGTTCGCGGTGCTCGATCAGATAGGCGAGCACGGCGAACACCTGCGGCTCGACGTGGCGAAGCTCCCCCCGTCGACGCAGCTCGCCACGCGCGAGATCGAGCTCGCACTCGCCAAAGACCAGGACCATGACAGACCCTCGAGCCGGGCGCCTACGATGCCCTCGTTCAGGCTACACTCTGCACCGAGGACCATAGGCGCGCGAGAGTCAGCGCGGCGCGTTCTCAAACCGCACGAGGCTCAGCCCCCAATCCTCGTCGTCCGGGAAGGCGGGAAGCATCAACTCGCCGATGTTGTTGGCGGTGATGCGTCCCGAGCCCACGTCGCGCCACTCGCCCGTGCGCGGGTCGAACCAGCGCGCCCGGTAGGTGGCCTCGGGCCTGGCGCCGCGGATCTTGGCCCGCGCCGCGCCCTTCTCGAAATACGCGAGGAAGAAGTCCATGTCTGGTGTGCGCGCGGCGTAGGCCCAGCCCTCGTAGGCCTTGGTGTTCGCCGTCCGCGACGGTACGACCCAGTCGTCCGGCACGAGCTCCTGATAGCGCTTCCCCTGCGACATCAGGAACGTCGGCAGGTGCGTCATGTTCGCGCCGGAGGGCCAGCGGAACGCGTCCCACATCTTCGTCGGGGCCGCGTCCTCGATGTCGGCGCCCCAGATGCCCTCCGCGCCGTACACGTGGCCGGCGAGCCCGCCCGACAACACGCTGCCATACATCGACGACCGCACGAACTGCGCATCGCGCGCCGAGCCGCCCTCGGCGCCATAGCGGTAGCCGCCATTGAGGCCGCGCGCGTCGACGTAGCCCGAGTAGTACGGCTCGCCGTTCAGCACCGGCTTCGTGCGCGGCGCGCGGAAGATCTCGGTGAGATACCAGTAGTACTCGTGCTCGCGCTTGTTGCCCGTGGTGTGAAGCGTGA
>DATFOL010000442.1:0-4035 GCA_035265545.1 Gemmatimonadaceae bacterium
CCGTGCGTCGTGATGTGTTGCAACGCGCCGAGGGTGTCCGCGCCCGGGATGTTCGGGTAGGGAAGCCGCTCCCCCGAGGGATCGAGCCAGAGACTACTCGGCCCGGGAAGAATGCGGCTGCCGTGCGCAGGCCAGATCGGCGCCCAGTTCCTGATCCCCTCGGTGTAATGCCACATCCGGTCGGGATTGATCAGTCGCGCGCCCGCCTCGTGCACGCGCTGCTGGAGCATCCCGTCGACGTGCGCCGGTACGCCCGTCAGCATGAACGCTGGCGCCGCGCCCAACCGCTCGACGGGCCAGTAGCGCCGCACGAGCTCGTGGTTGCCGCCGATTCCGCCCGAGGTGACGATCACCGCGTCGGCGTGAAGGTCGAACTCGCCGAGCACCGTGCGCCTGCTGCTCACGCCGCGCGCGGTGCTCGTCGGCTCGAGCAGGTCGCCGTGCACGCCGTGCACGACGCCGTTGGTGACGACGAGGCCACCGACGCGATGCCGGAAGTGGAACTGCACGCGTCCCGCCTGCACATGCTCGCGGACGCGGCGCTCGAACGGAGCCATCACCCCAGGTCCGCTGCCCCACGTGACGTGGAAGCGCGGCACGCTGTTCCCCGGTCCGCTCGCCCCCGACGCGCCGCGCTCCGCCCAGCCGACGAACGGGAACCAGCGCATCCCCTGAGCATGCAGCCACGCGCGCTTCTCACCCGCGGCGAACTCCAGATATGCATCCGCCCACCGGCGGGGCCACAGATCTTCCGGTCGATCGTATCCGGCGGTCGTCAGCCAGTCGCGCCGCGCGAGCTCGCGCGAATCGCGGATGCCGAGCCGCCGCTGCTCGGGCGAGTCGATGAAGAACAACCCGCCGAGCGACCAGAACGCCTGACCGCCGAGACTCTGCTCGCCCTCCTGATCGAGGAGCAGCACCGAGCGTCCACGATCCGCGGCTTCCGCCGCGGCCACCAGGCCCGCGAGCCCGGCCCCGACGACGATCACGTCGGCGTCGTGCGCGGTCATGTCATGGCGATGCGGGACTGTGCTGCGCGGCAACGGGCGCCATCGCGATCCGGCGCACACGCACGTGCACCTGATGGGTGGATCCGTCATCCACGAGCGGGATCTCGCCGGAGTCGATCGTCCGACCGTCGACGGTCACCTCGGCGCGGTCCACACCGTTCTCCGCATCGGTGAGCTCGACCTCGATGTGATACTGGCTCCCGCCGAACCGGTAGTCGATCGAGAAGCCCGGCCACCCGCGCGGCACCCGCGGTTGAACGCTCAGCGTGTCGCCGCGCTTGGTGAAGCCGAGGATCGTCTCGAGCGCGACGCGATACAGCCAGCTCGCCGAGCCCGTGTACCACGTCCAGCCTCCGCGACCGAGCTTGCCTTCCGCCGTGTACACGTCCGCCGCGACGACGTACGGCTCGACCACGTACGTCGCCACCTCGTCGCGGGTGCGCGCGTGGGTGAGCGGGTTGATCATCTGGAACAGCTCGAACGCGCGGTCCCCGTCGCCGAGGAGTGCCGTCGCGAGCGCCGACCAGAGCGCGGCGTGGGTGTACTGCGCGCCGTTCTCACGCACGCCGGGCAGGTAGCCCTTGATGTAGCCCGGATCGTGAGACATGCGGTCGAACGGCGGCGTGAGGAGCATCAGCAGCCGCGCATCCTCGCGCACCAGGTTCCCCTCGAACGACTGCATCGCCTGCCGCTGCCGCTCGGGGTTGCCGGCGCCGGAGATCACGCTCCAGCTCTGCGCGATGGCGTCGATGCGGCACTCCTCGCTCTGCGCCGAGCCGAGCGGCGTGCCGTCGTCGAAGTAGGCGCGCCGGTACCACGCGCCATCCCACCCGTGCGCCTCCACGGCGGCGGCGTACGCGGCGGCGCGCTGCCGGAAGCCCGTCGCGGTCGCGACGTCGCCGCGCGCGTCCACGTACGTGACGAAGCTGCGCAGCGTCGCGGTCAGGAACCACGCCAGCCACACGCTCTCGCCGCGCCCGTCCACGCCGACGCGGCTCATCCCGTCGTTCCAGTCGCCGATGCCGATGAGCGGGAGGTCGTGCGAGCCGGTCGTGCATGCGTGCCGCAGGGCGCGCAGGCAGTGCTCGTAGACCGTCGCCTTCTCGTTGGTGATCTGGGGTAGATCGTAGAGCTCGTGCTCGTCGGGCTTGAGCGCGCGCATCGCGAGGAAGGGCACCTGCTCGTCCAGCACGGACGCGTCGCCCGTGACGCGCACGTAGTGGTCGACGACGTACGGCAGCCACGCGAGATCGTCGGAGAACCGGGTGCGCACGCCGCGTCCGCTGTGCGGATGCCACCAGTGCTGCACGTCGCCCTCGACGAATTGACGCGCCGCGGCGCGGAGGATGTGCGCGCGCGCCACCGCGGGCTCGGCGTACACGAACGCCATCACGTCCTGGAGCTGGTCGCGGAATCCGTACGCCCCGCTCGACTGGTACAGCGCCGAGCGTGCCCACATCCGGCAGGCCAGCGCCTGATAGAGCGACCAGCGGTTGACCATCACGTCGAACGAGGGCTCGGGAGTATGGACGCGCACGACGGAGAGACGCCGCCGCCATTCGGCGACGTTGTGCTCGGCCGCGGCCCGCGCCCGCCCGACGTTCGAGTAGGTCTGGACGAAGTGGATCGCTTCGCTCTCGGTGCCGCCCGCGCCGAGCGCCACCACGAGCTCGCGCGTCTCGCCGGGCCGCAGCTCCAGCGTGCACTGCAGCGCGGCGCACGGATCGAGGCCCACGCCAGTGCGGCTGGCGAGCGTCTCGAGCGGATCGAGTGCCTGCGGCGCGGCGGTCGTCCCGTTCCGGCCGAGGAACTCGCGGCGATCGCCCGTATGCCCGCTCAGCGGCTCGCTCATCGTCAGGAACGCGATCCGCTCGGCGAACTGCGAGTCGAAGGTGTTGCGTGCCAGGATGGCTCCCCGCACGGCATCGTACCGCGTCTGCACGACGTTGCGCGTATGCTCGCGCTGCACGCCCAGCGTCCATTCCACGTACGCCGTGACCGTGATCCGGCGCGGCCGGCTTCCGCGATTCGTCACGCGCAGCAGCGAGAGCTTGACCGGGTCGTCGGGCGCGATGCCGAGCGTGAGGTGCGTGGCGATGTCCGCGTAGTGATGTTCGAACGTGGAGCACGCCGCGCCGTGTCGCACGACGTACGGCGTGTCGTGGCGGATCGGCGCAGGCGTCGCGCTCCACAGATCGCCGCTCTCCTCGTCACGCAGGTACAGCACGTCGCTCACCGGGTCGCTCACCGGGTCGTTGTGCCACGGCGTGAGCCGGTAGAAGAAGCTGTTCTCCGACCAGGTGAACCCCGCACCGCGCTCCGAGACCACGAAGCCTCCGCGCGGATTGGCGATGACGTTGGACCACGGCGCCGGTGGAAGCTCACCGTTGCGCAGACGGATCTCGTAGTCGCCGTCCTCGGTGAGGCCGCCCAGCCCGTTGTCGAGGATGAGCGATGGCCCATCCGTGATGTCGTTCCGCGGGGGACGCTCGAGCGGCGTCGCCGACGAAGCCCGTATGCGCGCGCCGGCAGCCTGCGCGCCGTTCCCCTGCTCATCGGCGGCCGGCACCGGATCGAGCAGCCGCGCCGTGAAGCGCTGCAGCGCGCGGACGACCGGCGGCGTGCTCCGTTCGTGGAGCCGCGGCAACGGTGGTGGGACGTCGGCGTCGTCGAGCACGTCGTCGCTCCGCGTCGCCGGCTCGAGCGTGCGGCCGAGCGCCCGCCCGTCGCACGCGACGTGGACGCGCGCCGTCGCGCGGAGCATGAGCAGAACGTCGGGGGCCAGCAGATCGGCGCGCCGCACGAAGATGCCGCCCGGCTGGTCGCGCACGCCGGCTTCTCCCGAATCGAGCACCGCGGCGACGATGCGATCGTTCGCCTCCTGATTGTAGGTCGGGGGATGCGTGTCGAGCACCACCAGATCCACCAGCATCCCGCGGCGCCGCCAGTAGCGGTGCGCCTGGAGCAGTTGGCGCAGCGTCGGCAGCCCGTCCACCGAGTCGATGCTCGCGAGCAGGATCGGCCA
>DATFOL010000443.1:0-3894 GCA_035265545.1 Gemmatimonadaceae bacterium
TAAAAGCGGAGCGCCGCGTTCGGGTACGCGCGCGTTGTGCCTTTATATAGGCCCTCGTCCACCACCTCGAAGCGCCGCAGGCCATGATCAGTTCGCAGATGCTCGAGGAATCGTCCGTACATGGTCTCCATGTCGCTGGGGCGCGTCGCCCCCCGCGAGACATAGTCTCGCTGGAAGAGCAGCAGGTTGTGGACGACGGGTATGGCGAACGCCAGAGAGAGGACGACCACCTCGCGCGTCGGCATTCGCCATCGGCTCTGAGAACGACCATCGGAACCGCCGCTCATCAGTCGGCGGGTTGCGGACACCATCCACACGCCGATGAGAAGTGCGAGCGGCGGGTAGAGTTGCAGGTCGTACCACTCGAGCTTCGTGCGCGCGGTCTGCAGCACGACGAACGCGGTCGCGGCGAACGCCAGCAGGTAGAGCCGGAGGCGCCATTCGGCGGTCTGTCGCGGCGGTGCCAGTGTGCCCGCCGCGAGCGGAACCAGATACACCCAGGGCACGAAGCGGCCGGAGAGCATCTTCCGAACGTAGTAGTATGGCCCACCGACGTGTCCCTCGATCACCTCCGCATATCGGCCGAGTAGATCGTTGCGCAGGGTCGCGCTCAGGTAGCCAGGGCTGGCGTGTTCGCGCAGCACGTAGAACGTGGCGATTGGCGCCGCGATCAACACGGCGCCGGCGTACACCGCAGGGTCGCGGAGCACACGGTTCAGGCGGCGCACCCCGGCGGTGTACGCCAACAATGCGGGCAACCCGATCAGCCCGGCCGCGGTCTTCGTCAACACCGCGCCAAGAAGCGCCAGCCAGAACACGACCAGCGCCGCTCCCTTGCGGCGTGAGTCTCCCTCGGGCGCGAGCTCCTCGAGATAGACGAAGTAGGCCAGAACGTACACCGTCACGAACAGCACGAGCAGCGCATCGTAATCGGCGGTGCGCGCGGCATGACGGCCGGTGAGGCCCTGACTGGTGATCAGCACGAGCGCGGCGGCCGCGCCGGCGAGTGTGTCGCCGAGGTACAGGTGGCAGAAGAGGAAGGCCACGAACACGGTGAGCGTCACGGCGATCGCCGACGGCAGTCGCACGGCGGCTGTCACGGGGAGTCCGGCCTTCAGGAGCGCACCCTGCACCCAGAGAAGCAGCGGTGGCTTCGTGTTCCATAGGTCGGGCTGCCCATCGAACCGCGCGACCAGCCAGTCGCCGGTCGCAACCATCTCGGCGGCGTTGGTTGCTGACCGCGCTTCGTCGAATATCTCGATCGGCCGCGCCCCGATCCGAACGAAGAGCACACCGCAGAGGGTGGCGATCAGCGCGACGACGGCGAGAAAGCTCCGCCGTGGCCAGCGCCGCTGGTCGGGTAGGGACGGAAGAGAGGACGTCACCGTGCGGGCGCCGGTAGCATGGTGGCTGGTGGAGGGCTCGGACTGATACGTGCGCCGGAGTGATCGGGCCGCGAAGCGCTGCGTGCGCGGCTCCGCACGTCGCGGATCAGCACTCCGGCGTCGACGACGTATGCGAGCAGGAGGAGCGCGAGCCCGAGTCCGACGGCAGCGCGAACGACCGCGGCGCCGCGACGGCGCGCGATCCTGGCATTCAACCACTCCGCGCCTTCGGAGAAGAGGACGGCGAAGCCGAGCAGCGCGGGGAGGATGAAGATCTGCTTCATGCTGGAGAAGTCGCGGAGCCGCACCGAGTACACGGCGACGAACGCGAGATAGCCGAGTACCGCCACGACGAGGAGCACGGCAGGCGCCCACCACTCCGCCTGCGCACCCGCTGGACGCCGGCCACGCAGTTGTCGCCAGCCCTCGTGCACGCAGCGCCATGCGACGTTGACGAGTCCCACGCCGAGGATCGCCGTGGGCAGGAGACCCAGGACGAAGAGGACTCGTGTGAGGATCCGAACCTTGGGCTGGTCCGACCTCCACCAGCTCGGATACTGCTCGAACCGGCTCGAGTGTGCTTGCGCGTAGACACGCGTCCAGAGCGACGTGCGGTGTCGTGGGTACAGGCCGCCGTGCGTCGAGGCCGGATGCCGCAGCAAATCGAGGTAACGAAACGTCAGCAGCCCGTGCATCACCGAGGTGAGTCCAGGTCGTTGGACGACGGTTTCTCGCCAGAGATGCGGTGGTGGCGAGGGTTCCCAGTTCGTGACGAACGGGGTTCCGAACTCACGCTGGTACGCTGCATACGGACCGACGAATGCCACGGTCGGGACGACCAGCACGACGAACAGGGCACCGTGGGCAACGACAGTGCGCCGCCGGCGCGACGGGACGCCGAGTGACGGGAAGAGAAACACGGCGACGAACGTGACGACCACGGCCAGAAGCACCACGAGCCCGTTGCCCTTCGAGAGCCCGGCCAGCACGGTCGCGACGACCAGGCCGAGAAATGCACCCGGACGCCAGCGGGCAAAGAACCGGGTCCCGAAGTACAGCGCGAGCGAGGCGAAGAGGATCACGAAGGCGTCGTTCGTCGCCTGAGCGCTGATCCCGACGAATCCTGGATTGAGCGCGGCGAGCGCGAAGGCGAATGCGGTCGAGACCCGCGTCTCCGCTGGCCCGCGCTCGCGCAGGAACACCAGGAGCACCAGGAGGGTGAGCACTGCGGCCGCGCAGCTCACGAGCTGGGCCGCGTGCGTCAGCGCGAGCTCGTCGTGGGTTCCCATCGCCCGCCACACGAGCGCCACCGTCGTGTGGTAGAGTTTCGGTTGGAATGCCTCCCACGCCTCCGCCTTGGCGGGGAAGCGGTGTTCGAACGCGATGATGCGGATCACCGGCAGGTGCGGGTCGTTCGCCTGCGCGTTCACGAGCGCCAGCCAGATCCGCAGGACGACCGCGACGACGAGCGTCGCCAACATCAAGGCGAGGCCGGCGGAGGGTCGGGCCCTGGCATTTGCCACTACGCCTGTCACGTCATCCCGCGCGGACTGTGTCGACATCGCGATCGCCGCCGCTTCGTCGCGGTCCTGGATCACCGCCGACGGCTCCATGCGCGGAGCTCGTCGTCCGAAAGACTATGCGGATCGGCGCGACCGCGTAGAATGACGCGGTGCGGTCATTTCAGTACTTCCCGAGGTAGTTGTCCAGCTCCCACTGCGACACCTGCGAGATGTACTCGCGCCACTCCTGCCGCTTCGCCGCGAGAAAGTGCTGCGCGATGTGGTCGCCGAGCGCGCCCGTGATCACGTCGTTCTTCTCCAGCTCGTTGCACGCCTCGTTCAGGTCGTGCGGCAGGTCGTCGATGCGCAGCCGCCGCTTCTCGCGGTGGCTCATCTCCCAGATGTTCTCGTTCACCGGCTCTCTGTAGTCCGCACTGGTCCGTACTCCATCGATCCCCGCCGCGAGCATCACCGCGAGCGCCAGATACGGGTTCGCCGCCGGATCGGGCACGCGGTGCTCGACGCGCGTGCCCAGCCCACGCCGCTCCGGGATGCGCAGCATCGGTGAGCGGTTCCGCATGCTCCACGCGACGTTCACCGGCGCCTCGTAGCCCGGCACCAGCCGCTTGTACGAGTTCACCAGCGGGTTCGTGATCGCGCAGCACCCGCGTGCGTGACGCAGCAGCCCGCCGATGTAGTGGAGCGCCGTCTCGCTCAGCTCCCACTGCGCCTTCGGATCCCAGAACGCGTTCGTCTTGCCGCGGAACAGCGACTGGTGGGTGTGCATCCCGCTGCCGTTCTGTCCGAAGATCGGCTTCGGCATGAATGACGCCGCCAGCCCGAACCGCTGGGCCACGGCCTTCACGACGAACCGGAACGTCGCGATGTTGTCCGCCGTCGTCAGCGCATCGGCGTAGCGGAAGTCGATCTCGTGCTGGCCGTGCGCCACCTCGTGATGCGCCGTCTCCACCTCGAACCCCATCTGCTCGAGATCGTCGACGATCGCG
>DATFOL010000444.1:0-38469 GCA_035265545.1 Gemmatimonadaceae bacterium
GGAATCCGCGCGCAGGCGAGTCACGAGCACCTCGCCCAGGTACGTGTCGGGCTTCAGGCCCGCGTGACGAAGCGCATCACTCAGCCGCATGTTCGGAGACAACCCCTGCGGACCACGCAGAAAGACGTTGCCGTCCACGAATATGCGATTGCGGACTCGCTCGGCGACCGGGAAGACGCGAACGACGTCGCCATTCTGAAGTGGGATGGTGGAGCCGCCGGCATCGCCGAGCGCCGACGAGGTCACCTCGATCGTCACGCGATCGCGACCCGTCGCCGTCCGCTCCGCAGGGGGCAGGATGCGCTCGATCAGCACGCGCTGGCGCGAAGCCGTGGCCTTGAAGCCGCCCGCCGCTCGCAGCAGCTCGGCGAGCGTCTCGGCGGGCTTCATCTCATACGTTGCCGGGCGCGCGATCTCGCCGAGGATGCGCACTCGCGGACCGTGCACGGGAACGAAGAGCACGTCGCCCGTCTGGAGCCGCACGTCGTTCGACGCGTCGCCGCCCACGAGGTAGGAGTAGACATCCAACGTGTCCGTGGTTCGACCGCCCCGCCGAACGAGCACTCTGCGCAGCGAGCCGTTGATCGTGGGTCCGCCCGCCGCGTACAGGGCGGTGAGCGCGGTGCCGGCGCTGGAGACGACGTAGCTGCCGGGCGCACGCACGTCGCCGACGACATAGACCTGGTTCGAGCGCAGCCGGGCGACGTGCACCGAGAACTGGGTCGAGCCGCGGTTGTCCGCACGCACCCCCGAGTAGACGCGGGAGAGTCGCGCGGCGAGGACGCGCTCGAGCTCGGCGAGCGTGAGGTTCGCGACGAAGAGCTGACCAACCTGCGGTATGACGACGAATCCTTCACGCGTGACCGGCAGCTGATACGACGATTCGACGTCACCCGTCAGGATGAGCACGAGGCGATCGCCCGGTCCCAGCCTGTAGTTGGCATCGACGGGCCCCGCCAGGCTCGGATCGAACTGCGAAGTAGAGCTGCGGAAGACGTCGAGGCCGAAGACCGCGTAGCCGCTATCGACGAGGGCCGCGAAGCGGTCCATGCTGTCGCGCTCGATCAGGAGAGTCTCGTAGCGCGGGTCGTACATCCGCGGGTCTGCCCGCGCCGGTATCTGTCCCGGCGGGCAAGGGTTGGAGGCGCGCGCCGCCGCCGTCGGTTGACCGTTCGCTCCTCCGAGCGTCGCCTGAGAGGCGGTCGTGTCCTGCAAGCCACCCGAGGGCGACGTGACCTGCCCGGGAAAACCGAAGGGGCCGATCAGCTGAGGGGTCGGAGTGCGACGTCGCTGGCTGCCGGTGTCTCGCGGCGGACGCTGACCCGGATACTCCTGACCAGGGAAAGTCTGCCCAGGATAGTACTGACCCGGATAGGCTTCACCCTGAAGCGTCTGACCGGGATACGTCTGTCCCGGGAAGAGCCGGCCCGCATAGGGATCGACGACGCACACGACGCCCCCGGCCACCGTCTGTGGGTAGGGCAGTGTACGGCCGGCGCGCATCGCTTCGACGTCGGCGCTGTCGGCGACTCCCAGGGCGCGCACGGCCGCGAAGACATCGTCCGTCGGCGACGGCGCGTCGCCCGTCATCCCCGGGAGGTACGCGTCGAGGAGATTTTCCGGATAGCCCTCGGCTCGCAGGCGAGCGCGCACCTGTTCTGGCGTCAACCCGCTGGTCGCGAACCGCTGGCGCAGCTGCGCCACGAGGTCGGGGCGAGTCTGCAACAGCGCCTGCGCCTGATCGGGCGTCGGCCGAGTCGTCGGCACCTGTGCGCCGACGACCGTCGGGAGCAAAAAAGAAGCGGCCACGAGGAGTGACCGCAGGGCGCTGAGGTGCATGAATGTCGCCTGCGGGGCGAACGGCGTGGGAGGAGGCCCGGACGGCGGTGCGGAGGGAACCAGTGGTCACGCACGGACTCGAACCGTGGACCTCTGCTGTGTGAAAGCAGCGCTCTAACCAGCTGAGCTACGCGACCCGTGCCCCGAGCCAGGCTCGAGGCAGAGTCCAAATTTTAGCCCCCGGTCGGATGCGTCGCAAGGGTAACGCGGTGCCTCGGAACGGCTTCACCATCCGGCCTCAGAACAGCTTCACCATCCCCTTGGTATACCGGCGTGGATCGCGGCGTACGTCGGCGAGGATCGCGCTCAGGTCGCCCACGAGCTTGTTCAGCTGGTCGTAGAGGGTCTGATCCGTCAACAGGCGGCTCGCGGTTCCCTGCCCATTCGTCAGGGAGCGCATCAACGAGTCGGCACCGCGGGTGATTCCGACCATGTTGGTGTAGAGGGTCGAGTCCCGCAGGAGGAGCCCGGCCGTTCCCTGGCTGGCGCTCAACGAGACGACCAGGGAGTCGGTCGAGCCGATCACGTCGACCAGCCGGTTGTACAGGGTCGGATCGTCGAGCATGCGGCCGACGCTCCCGTTCGGGTTCTGGAAGCGGGAGAGCATGGTGTTGGCGCGGACGAGCGTGCCGTTGAGTTGGTCGTACAGCGCCCGGTTCGTGAGCAGTTGCCCGATGGTTCCTTCTCCCTTCGCGAGTCCACCGGTGATCACCCGCAGATCCCTCGTGAGGGCGACCATGTCGTTCACCGCGCCGCTGGCCTGCGCGATGATCGCCTCGTAGTCGAGCGCCTGCACGACGGTGACGGTGTCGCCCTCGACGAGTGGTTGGAAGCGCGGGGTCCCGGGGGTGATGTCGAAGACCTTGTCACCGAGCAGCCCGAGCGTGCGGAGCTTCCCCTTCGAGTCGCGGCGGATCTGCTCCCGCACCCCGGCGTCGACCTGAAGGGTGAGCCGGAGATTGCGCGTGGTGTCGGTGTCGACCGGCAGAAATTCGATCTTGCTGACGGTTCCCGCGAGCTGACCCGCGACCATGACCGAGCCACCCTCGCGCAGCCCGTTGGCGTCCGGGAGGAAGGCGATCAGCTGGTAGCGCTTGTGAAAGAGATTGGCAGATTGACCGAGCTTGTAGACGGCGACTCCGAGCACGAACAACGCCAGGGCGATCACGAGCCCGACGCGCAGCTGGTCCCAGGTGATGCGCGGTGAACGTCTCATCTCATGACCCGCCCAGGAAGTCGCGAAGGTACTTGTCGTCGGTCGCGGACATCTCCTCAGGCGTGCCGAAGAACGCGATGCGCCGCTCGTTCAGCACGGCCACTCGGGTGGCCATGCGGAACACCGAGCGGATGTCGTGCGAGACCACGACGCTGGTCACGTCGAGCTCGCGTTGAAGCTTCATGATGAGGCGGGTGATGGTGCCGGTGCTGAGCGGATCGAGCCCGGATGTCGGCTCATCGTAGAGCATGATCTCGGGGTTGTTGGCCATGCCGCGCGCGATGCCGACACGCTTGCGCATCCCGCCGGAGAGCTGCGAGGGAAGCTGCGACATCACCTGGTCCGGGTCGAGGTCCACGAAGGCGAGCTTCTCGCGCACCCGTGACTCGATCTCCTCGTCATCGAGTGTCGTGTGCTCGCGGAGCGGGTACGCCACGTTCTCGAAGACACTCATCGAGTCGAAGAGCGCCGCGCTCTGGAACACCATCCCCATGTGCTGGCGGGCCACGAGCGCCTCCTCGAAGGTGAGGTCCGTGATGTCCTCGCCATGAATGCAGACGCGGCCGCGGTCGGGGACGAGCAGCCGCAGGATCAGCTTGAGCGTCGTGCTCTTGCCCGTCCCCGATTCTCCGACGAGACAGATCGTCTCGCCCTTGCGCGCATCGAGCGAGACGTCCTCGAGGATCGGTCGATCGAAGCCGAGGTAGACGTGATCGAGCTCGATGACGGGCGCGGTGCGGTGTTCCTGGGGATGGGTTTCCGAGTAGTACTCGTCGGTCGGATCGTCGGCGAGCTCGTCGCGGATGGCGCGGCGAATGTTCGTCGGCCGGCGCTCGCCCGTGCGGCGCCCTTCCTGCCGCCGATCCATGCCGGCGCGGACCTCTCGGTCACCGCTGGAGGGCGGGCCCGCCGGCTCGACGGCCGATGCCGGCGGGATGGGTGGGGAGCCGGCGGGGTCGCGGATGTCGTCCGTCATGCCGCGAGCACCGAGAGCAGAATCTGGGTCAGGAAGTAATCGACCACGAGGATGAGGATGCTCGACAGAACCACGGTGCGCGTCGTGCTCTGCCCCACTCCCTCGGTGCCGCCGGTGGTGTTCAGGCCGAAGTAGCACGCGGTGATCGAGATGATCCCACCGAACACGAACGGCTTCAGGAGGCCCTGAATGAAGTCGTTGGGGATGATGCGCAGGGTGAACCCCCCCGAGGCGATCTGCTCCCATACGGTGCGCCAGTAGGTGCCCGACGGTACGCCGACCATCAGCGTGGAGATCAGGTTCCCTCCGATGATCCCGACCACGTCGTTGATCACCGTGAGCACGGGCAACATGATCAGCGCGGCGAGCACGCGCGGCGTGACGAGCTTCTTGATCGGATCCGTACCGAGGGTGTTCAACGCGTCGATCTGCTCGGTGACGCGCATGGACCCCAGTTGGGCGGCGATCCCCGAGCCGACGCGTCCCGCGACCATGAGACCGGCGAGGACCGGGCCGAGCTCCCGGATCATCGAGCCGGCCACGAGGCGGCCGATGTACATGGTGGCCCCGAACTGCGCCATCTGCACGCTCGATTGCAGGGCCAGCACCATGCCCGTGAAGAAGCCGGTCAGCAGCACGATGCCGAGCGACTTGACCCCGATCTCGTCCATCTGCTGCACGAGATCCTGCGCGTAGAACGGGCGCACGAACGCGAAGCGCAGTGCCTTGGCACCCAGGCCGAAATAGTCCTGAATGGTGCGCAGCTTGTGCTTCGAAGCGTCGGCGAGGCGGGCGGTCAGAGCGGGCAAACGGCGGCTGGGCGGGTGGGTGCCGAGGGGTGGGGTCGATGCAATCTAGGCAAGGGGTATGCCGGGCGCGGCCGTGTCAGCGAGTGGTATCAGGCACGACATCGAGCTCACGACGTGACGACGTATCATCGTCCTGCACCGGTGTGCAAGGTAACCGGCGCGGAGTGATGGATTGCCCTACGGAAGGCCCACCGCTGGTGCTGGTGGGGCGCACCAGCTACCCCCGCACCGTCGACCCTGCGATTCGGTTGACCCGTGCCGAGGGCCTCTCTAGGTTGCGCGCGATGACGATGGCGATGAGCCGTGATCGATTGTTGCGACTGCTCGAGGGCGCCCGAGGAAAGCGGATCGTCGTCGTTGGTGACGCGATGTTGGACGTGTATCTGAGCGGCGACGTGGACCGCGTCTCGCCAGAGGCCCCGGTCCCCGTCGTGCGCGTCCGGGAGCGCAAGCATGCGCTCGGCGGCGCCGCGAACGTCGCGCAGAACGTCATGGCGGTCGGGGCCCGCTGCGATCTGGTCGCCGTCGTGGGTCGGGACCGGGCTGGGGACGTTCTCCGGTGCATGGTGGAGGACGTCACCGGCTCGGCCACGTCTCTCGTCGCGGTAGGGCGATGCACTACCCAGAAGACGCGAGTCGTGGGGCGTTCCCAGCAACTCGTGCGCGTGGATGAGGAGGAAGACGTCGATCTCGAGGGCGCGGACATGCAACGGGTCGTCGACGCCTTGACCCACGCGCTGAGTAGCGCGGATGCGCTGGTGCTCGAGGACTACAACAAGGGCGTGCTCGTGCCCGCAGTGATCGCAGCCGCCATTCGCGCCGCGAGCGCGCGAACCCTCCCGATCGTCGTGGACCCGAAGTTCAAGAACTTCTTCGCCTACCGGGGCGCAACGATTTTCAAACCCAATCGCCGCGAGCTCGAGGCGGCGCTCGGCGCGGCCGTCGACGTGGACCACCCCGACGCCGTGCCGGAGACGCTCGAGCGGCTCGGCGTGGATCACATCCTGTTGACGCTTGGCGAGCGAGGGATGGCGCTGTTTTCCACGGACGGCGAGATCGCCCGGCTCCCGACGGTCGCGAGGGAGGTCTACGACGTCGTCGGCGCGGGCGATACCGTCACTGCCTGGCTAGCCTGCATGCTGGCCGCTGGCGCGACACCGGTGGAGGCGGCGGAAGTCGCCAACATCGCGGCGGGCATCGAGGTCGGGAAGCTCGGTGCCGCGACAGTCTCGCCCGACGAGGTCCTTCAAATCGTCGACCCGCGACGACAGGGCGAAGCGCGAGCCTGAGCTGTGACGCAGGACGCACGCACCGCCCCGGGCGCTCAGTCGGACTCGTTCCGGTCCACGTGGCTCACGCGTCCAGTTTTAGCGCGCGAGGCCGGCGAGTGGCTAGCTTCGTCCAGGACATGACGTGCACGTGTCGGGGCCGTCGCGAGCTCACGGGGGAACGATCCAAACTTCAGATGTACGGTCAACGCGAGCAGTGATGCAGCGCCCGGTGACATGAGGATTCCAGACACGACGGAGGCGCCGGCTCTCAGCCCTGACGCGTCCGCCCGATGGCTTCGTCTCGTCCCAGGCTCGCTTCGTGAGCGGCTCGCGTCCCGCCCCGGATTGGTGGCGGCTCTCACCAACGCGGGCTGGCTCGGCGCCGACAAGATCGTCCGACTCGGGCTGGGACTGGTCGTCGGTGTGCTGATCGCGCGAGCGCTCGGTCCGGCGCAGTTCGGGCTCCTGAGCTTCGCGCTCGCCGTCGTCACGGTTTTTGGCGCTGTGGGAGCGCTCGGCCTGGAGAGCGTGACGGTCCGCGAGCTCGTGCGCGATCCAACGAATCGCCCGCACGTCCTCGGGACCGTGTTCGCGCTGAAGCTGGTCGGGAGCATCATCGCCGCGCTGCTCGTGATGCTGGTGGCGTGGCTGCTTCGGCCGGACGATCCGCACGTCTGGCGCATCAGCGCGATCGTCGCGCTCGGGCAGCTCTTCCTGGCCTTCGACGCGATTGACTACGTCTTCCAGTCGCGGCTGCAGTCACGCTATTCGGTCATGGCGAAGAACGCTGCCTTCTGCCTCGTGGCGATCGTGCGCGTGGTGCTGGTGGTGCGGCATGCGTCTCTCGAAGCGTTCGCGTGGGCGATCGCCCTCGAATACGCGCTCGCCGGCGTGCTGCTGCTCGCCACGTACGGCAAAGTGGAGGGGATCGCGTCGCTCCGGTGGCACGTTCGACGTGATCTCGCCGTGAGGCTCCTGCGGTCGAGCTGGGCGTTGGTGCTGAGTGGTCTCGTGATCGCGATCTACCTCCGCATCGACCAGATCATGCTCGCCGCCATGGCGGGCGACGCAGCGGTCGGCGTGTACTCCGTCGCGGCCCGTCTCGCCGAGGTCTGGTATTTCGTGCCGATGGCGCTGGCCAGCTCCACGCTGCCAGCTCTCATCCAGTCGCGCGAGCGCGACCAGGCGGAGTTCACGCGAAGAACCGAGCGACTCTTCAGGCTCATGGTTCTACTCTCCGTGGCCGTGGCGGTCGTCATGACGCTCTTCGCTCGGCCAGTCGTCCTGTTTCTCTACGGCCGCGAATACGCTGGAAGCGTCGTTCCCCTCATCGTTCTCGCGTGGGCCGGTCTGTTCGTCTCGCTCGGTGTCGCACGGGAGAGCTGGATGCTCGCCGAGGGACTCATGACGCACTCGTTCGCGACTACGGTGTGGGGCGCGGTCGTCAACGTCGCGCTCAATCTCGTCCTGATCCCCCGATACGGCGGCCTCGGCGCGGCGGTCGCGACGCTCGCCGCTCAGATTGTCGCCGTCTGGCTCGCGACGTTGCTCTATCGACCGACCCGTGCGGTGTTCCACATGCAGCTGCGTGCGATGTCGGGCGGGCTGTTGGGTAGGAACCGATGAGCCCTGTCACGACCGTCGTCCGGGCGGCGTATCGCCGCTTCTTCGTCGGCACACGATGGTACCGACTGAATCTGTTCATCCACGAGCTGAGTCTCCACGGGCTCGGCATTCTCAACTACGAGGACGAGGCGCTCAGCGGCGAGCGAGCGGCGCTGCGCAAGATTCTCGCGAGCGCCTCCGCGCAATCCGGCTCGCCAGTCGTTCTCGATGTCGGCGCGAACGTCGGTGACTTCTCACGGCAAGTGAAGGCAGCCGCGCCCTCGGCGCGGGTGTTCGCCTTCGAGCCGCACCCGGCGATATTTCCGAGGACCCAGGCAGCCGCGAAAGCCAGCGGATTCGAGGCGATTCACGCGGGATGCGGTGGGGAGCGCGGTCACCTGACGCTGTATGACTACTCCGACGCTCGCGCGGGGTCACAGCATGCCTCGCTCTATCAGGGCGTCATCGAGGGGCTGCACGGAGCGCCCGCGGCGGCGCACGACGTGGAGATCGTCACGGTTGACGATTTCCTCCGTGAGCGCTCCATCGAACACGTCCTGCTGCTGAAGATCGACACCGAAGGACACGAGGCCAGCGTTCTGCGAGGCGCTCGCCGAGCAATCGGGGAGGGGCGAATCGACTTCGTACAGTTCGAATTCAACGCGATGAACCTCGAGAGCAGAACGTTCTTCCGGGACCTCGTCGAGCTGCTGCCGAATTTCCGGTTGCACCGTCTCCTCCCCGACGGCTGGGCACCGCTGCCATACAGCCCCCTCACCTGCGAACTGTTCGCGTATCAGAACGTCGTCGCCGTCCGTAACGACCTCGCCTAGCGCCACGTCGCCGCGCCGCCAGGCTCGCACGTCGACCTTGCGGCTTCCCTGGTTCCGAGAGACTCACCTGCGCGCACCCGTCGCCCTTCTCGTCTTCAATCGGCCCGATACCACGCTCCGGGTGTTCGAGGCCATCGCCGCGGCGAAGCCGCCCAAGCTGCTCGTCGTGGCGGATGGACCGAGACGGGATCGAGAGGGAGAGGACGCCCTGTGTCGTCAGGCGCGCTCGGTGGTGGAGCGCGTCGACTGGGACTGCGAGGTCCTGACCAATTTCTCGGATGAGAACCTCGGATGCCGGCAGCGCATCGCCACCGGTCTGGATTGGGTGTTCGGAGCCGTGGAGGAGGCCGTCGTCCTGGAGGACGATTGTCTACCGCACCCGAGCTTCTTCCGATTTTGCGACGAGATGCTGGATCGCTATCGCGACGACGAGCGCGTCATGGGGATCTCCGGGGACAACTTTCAGCCGCAGCGTCGCACGCCAGCGAGCTACTACTTCTCGCGATTCGCGCACATCTGGGGCTGGGCGAGCTGGCGGCGCGCGTGGCGACACTATGACGAGCGGATGCGGCTGTGGCCCGCGTTTCGTGCCGCCAAGGCTCTCGAAGGCGTCGTACACCCCTCCTCCGTCGACTACTGGACGGGCATCCTGCAGTCCGTATACGAGAACCGCATCGACACGTGGGACTACCAGTGGACCTTCGCTTGCTGGACGCAAGGCGCCCTGACGGTCCTGCCTGCGGAGAACCTGGTGTCGAACATCGGCTTTCGTGCCGACGCGACGCATACGACGGCTGCGAGCGCGCTGGCCGAGCTGCCGAGCCACGAGATGCGCTTCCCGCTCACGCACCCGAGCTTCGTCCTTCCGGACGTGCAGGCGGATCTGTACACCCAGCGGTCGCAATATCGCGGCACGTCACGCGCGCGACGCCTCGCTCGAGGCTTGAGCCGACTGGCTGGGACCATACGTCGACTGTGACTGCGGGCGGTCGGTGGTCCTCCGCCCGCCTGCTCTCCCTTTCTATCTTTCACCCGTCCATCGTGTGCATCGCCCGCGAGATCCTGCCGCGTCCATGAGTAGTCTTCAGTCATGCTAACGCTCGACGAAGCCGTGCGACACATGCGATCGCGTCCCGAGTACCGCGACGTGGTGCGAGACGCGTATCTGGGTCCGGACGTCGACGACAGCTTCCGGCGTTTCGCCGGATCGGCCGAGTGGGAGGAGGTGAAGACGCTGCTCGGCGACGCGATCGAAGACGCGGTGGTGGTAGATCTCGGTGCCGGCACGGGGATCGCTTCACGCGCTTTCATCGAAGCCGGCGCTCGCCGCGTTTACGCGCTCGAACCCGATCCCAGCGACGAGGTGGGCTACCGCGTCATCCGCCGCCTCACGACAGGCATGCCGGTCGAGATCGTCTCGTCGTACGGTGAGCACATTCCTTTCTCCGGCGGCTCGGCGGACATCGTCTACGCCCGTCAGGTGCTGCACCACACACGGGATCTGGATGCGGCGGTCGCAGAATGCGCGCGCGTGCTTCGCCCGGGTGGCTACTTCATCGCCTGCCGCGAGCACGTGGTGCGGAACGACGCGGAGCTGCAGGCATTTTTGGCCGGGCACCCGGTGCACCAGCTCGCGGGGGGCGAGAATGCCTACGCGCTCCCGGCATACGAGGGTGCACTCCGACGCGCCGGTCTCACGATCGTGAAGACGCTCGCACCATGGGACTCGGTGATCAATGCATTTCCCGTGGTACGGAGTCGGCGGGAGCTCGAGGACCTTCCGAAGCGCCGGCTGAATGATCGGTTCGGCCCACTCGGAGCGCTCGCCGCTCGATTGCCGTTCGTCTCGGACATGTTGTGGGCGAGGATCCGGCGGCCGGCGCCCGGGCAGATGTACAGCTTTCTCGCGCGCAAGAGCTGACTCCTCGGTCGTCGGCCCTGTCCTCACCACCTCATCGTGCTGCAGCAGCGCGTCGTCGGCCTCGCGTCACGAGTCGCCACGGGTGCGTGATGTCGCCGATCGTGTCTCTCCACAACAAGCGGAACTGCTCGACTTCGCTTCCTGGCTCGACATCGGCGCGGCCCACGAGCTCACGCACGAAGGCGAGCCCCAGGCTGAGTCCGAGGCCGACCAGCAACCCAACGACGAGCCACTTCAGCAGTCCGCGGGGGTCGGGGCGGGCCGGCACGTTCGGCTGCTCGATCACGGTGATGACGGGGGTGTCACGCACCTCATCCATCCGCGCCTGCTCGTGCGCCTGCGCCACGCTCGTGTAGAGCTGTTGACGCATGTTCACCTCGCGGGAGAGTCGATCCTCCTCGAATCGCAGCTCCGGCGAGTGCTCATACACGCGGTTCCGCTGCAGGAAGGTCTGCAGTCGATCTTCCGCCACGCGCAGCTCCGATCGGGCCTGATTGAGCCGCTCCTCGGCGAACCGACGCTCCTCCGAGGCCTGTGTGCGGCGGCGGCGAAGATTGAATGCGTTGAGCAGTTGCAGCATCCGGTCCGCCACCTGCTTGGCCAACGCCGGATCGCTGGCGCGAACGCTGAAGGTGACCACACCAGTTTTCAGCGATGGGTCGGCGTGCACCGAGCGTTGAAGTGCCAGGATCGCCGCCTCGCGCCGCCGCGCCGGTGTTTTACCCTTCGCCTTGAGCAGATCGATCAACGGCGCCTCGACGACTCCCGAATCGGTCTGCACGCGGAAGCGCGTCATGACCATGCTGTCGAGGATGCCGCGGGAGGTGAGCAGATCCACGTAGAATGCCGGGGACTGCGTCGCGTCCGCGGTGAGCATCGACAGCCCGAGCTGGGCCGCGATGCCGCCGCCGCCCCCGGCCGTGGGGCTCCGTGTCGTCTGTGGCATGAACGACGCCGAGGAGGTGTAGCTCCGGGGCCGAAGCAGCGTCAGCGCGACGATCGACACCACGACCAGGCCCGTTATCCCGATGACGAGCGAGCGCCGGCGCAACACGACGTTGAGTGCCGACAGCAGCGACAGCTCCGAATCGCCTCCCCTTTCCGGGGACAGGCTCACGTCAGAGGGGCGCCGAACGGCCGGCGGCTCGAGCTGGGATGTGGACATTGATGCCGATGATGCTCAGCGAGGTGGTGCGGCGCGGTGCGGCTGACTCAAAGGATACATCGGGCACTGTCGCTCCACTACCACGTAGACGAGTCCAACCAACACGATCGAGGCGCCGAGCGCGGGCAAGAGAAGCGGGTGCCAGCGCCAGGCGACCGCCGCCAGCGCGCAAAGTGCAAGATCGAGCAGGAGCACGCTCGTCGTGACCCACGCATGACCGCGACCCAACTGCACGGCGCGCTGGTACGCGTGACTGCGATGCGCGGCATACCATCGCTCACCGCGTAGCGCCCGGCGCACGAGCGTGATCGTCGCGTCGACGACGAAGACAGCGGTGAGGATGACCCACGCCAGAAGCGGTAACGCGCCGGCGTTCTCGCTGGCGACGGCGAGCGTCGCGAAGAGGTAGCCGAGCAGCCCACTCCCGACATCGCCCATGAACAGCTTCGCGGGGGCCCAGTTCCACACGAGGAAGCCCGCGCTCGCCGCGGACACGAGCCACGCGACGAGCGCGAGGTCGGCGCGTCCGGAGGCCATCAGGAGTACGCCCGCGCAGCTACCGACGAGTGTGGCTTCTCCGCCGGCCAGCCCGTCGATGCCATCCATGAAGTTGTAGAGATTGGTCGCCCAGACGATGCCGGCGACGGCGAGCGCGCCGCCCCACCGGCCCAGGTGCACGGTGCCGGCGCCCACGTCGAGGTCGGGCAGTCCGCCGAGCCACCAGACCGCCCAAAGCGCCGCCAACGTGTGCGCGAGCGCGCGCGTGGATGCAGGCAGGCCGCGTCGGTCATCGACGAATCCCACTCCGGCGATCAGTGCGCCCCCTCCAACGATCGCGGCCGCAAGCCGAATCGGCACGAGCCCCCCCGCCGCGGCCAGGGCGGTGCCCGCGAGCGTGACGACGGCGATCCCCAGGCCTCCTCCACGCGGGGTCGGGACCGAGTGGGAGCTCCGCTGGTTGGGCACATCCAACAGCGATCGGTGGAGGGCATCCTGGCGGACTCGCCCCGCGATCAGCCAGCTCGCCACCCCGCTCAGCGCGGCCACGAGAGCCACGGTGCCGATCACGAGCCCGATCCCACCGGTACCGCTGCCGGAGAAGCGGCAGAGTTCCTACCGTCGCGGGCCCGCTCGTATACGCTCTCGAGCACGTCCACGGTGCGCTCCCACGCGTAGACCTCGCGCACGAGCTCGAGCGCCTGCTGCGCGAGCTGCCGTCGCAGCTCCGAGTCCCGCAGCACCCGCACCACCTGTGCAGCGAACCCCTCCGCACCCTCACCGACGAGCAGGTCGCGCTCGGCGACCGCTCGGAGCCCGACGGTTGCCGTCGGCGTGGCGACCACGGGGGTGCCCGTCGCCATCGCTTCGATGATCTTGAACTGGATACCCGATCCGCTTCGCATTGGCGCCACGGCTACCGCGGCGCGAGCGACGTACTCGTGCACACTCGGCACTCGGCCCGTCACCGTGACGCCGGGGACGTCGCCGAGCCGCTTCACCACCGGGAGTGGACGCGCCCCGACGATGGTGAGCGTCGTGTCCGCGATCTCTCGGCGGACGAGTGGCAGTACCTCGTGCACCAGCCACTGTGCTGCGTCCACGTTGGGGAAGTACCACATGGTGCCGCTGAAGACCAGCGAGTTCGGCGTGCGCTCCGTCGTGACGAAGGGGTGCGCCGCGAGATCCACTCCGTTCGCGACGACATGCAGGTTCTCATACGCGCCAATCGCCGTTCGGTCGAGCGGCGAGGATATGACGAGCTGATCGAACTGCGCGATCAACTCGCGCTCGTAGCGCTCGACGCGCCGAGCTTCCCACGCCGCAAGCCAAGACTTGGGTGCGCGACTTCGCTGCGCCTGCCTGCTCAGGTTCACCGACATCGAATCGATGAGGTCCACGACGCACGGCAGGCCGTTCCCGATTGCCTGAATCGCAGGCGCCATTCGGATCATCTGCACGTGGACCAGATCGACGTTCGACGAGCGCGCGAGTGCCGCAGCGCGCCGGCCGATCTCAGGCTCGTAGAACACGAGCGTCTGCAACGGGAGTCGCTCGAACGGCGCACGCGCGAGGCGGGCGATCGCCTTCACGCGAGAGGTCGGCACCACCTCCACGTGAGCGCAGAAGGGCGCGATCGCCTCGAGACACGCGGCTGGATGCTCCGTCGGCTCCGGGGCCACCAGCACGATCTCGTGTCGACGCGAGAGCACCCGAAGGTGGTGGTAAGCCCGAACCTGATCGCCATTGAATGGCGGATAGGGGAAGCGCGAGGCGACGAAGAGGAGCTTCATGAAGGCGAGGTAGAGTCTCCGGCCGGACCGGTGCGTAACTTAGGTAGCGAACAGGACCCGACCAACCCCTGGGACTCTCTGGACGACGCATGCGCATCGGATTCGTGAATACCGGTACGATCCAGCAGAATGCGAGCACGTTGCGCTGCCTGCATCTCGGCAAGCTGCTGGTCCGCGACGGCCACGACGTGTCGCTCTTCATCACGGATCAGCCCGAGAACCGCCAGCGATATGGCGACTCGATCGACGGCATTCGCATGCGCTACAGTGAGGTGGGGAGCGGACGCGAGCAGCGCTCGAAGATTCGGCTGCTTCTCGCCGAGCGCTTCGACGTTCTCCACTGCATGTCCGCCGGCTCGAGCGTTCACTTTCCCGCCTGGCTGTCGAAATGGAGACATGGCGGGTCGACGCGCCTGATCATGGATTTCGATGAATGGCAGTCCCTCTGGCTGCCATATCCGAAGCGCCTGTATCAGGCGATGTGGGAGCGGTTCGCCTGCGCAACCTCCGACGCCGTCATCTTCGCAAGCGCATACCTTGCGCGAACGCTTGGCAAGGCGGTGAGCGCTTCGCGCCGCCACACCCTGCCCTACGCGTTCGACGAGCAGGAGTTCGCGGTTGATTCTCCGTCCCCCGAACTCGTCCGCGGACGTTACCGTGGACGACGACTCGCGGTGTACATGGGGAATCTCATCCCGCAGTTCGATGCGAGCCGCGTCCTCGACGCGGTGGAGCCCGCACACCGCGCGCACCCCGACCTGCTGTTTCTCTTCATCGGCAGCGGACCACTCCGTGACGAGTTCCAGCGCCGCGTGGATGCCGAAGGGGTCGGCGAGCACGTACGCTTCCTGGGTTTTCTGCCGACCGCGGAGATGATTCAGCACCTCCGCGCCGCCGACGTGCTCTTGCTCCCCATTCGCGATACGGTGATGAATCAATCGCGGTCGCCCAACAAGCTGTTTCAGTATGTCGCCGCACAGCGGCCCATCGTGACCAACCGGCTCGAGAACATCTACGACGCGGTCGGGGACGAGGTGCTGTACTTCGACTTCGACTCGAAGGAGGACTTCGTCCGCCGAATCGGAGAGGCACTGCGTCCGGATGCGCCGCTTCCGTCGAGCGCGACGGTCGCGCGGCACAGCTGGCGGGCGCGCTACGCAGCGTACCTGGCGATCATCGAAGGCGCGCCACCGGCGGCCGGCAGCGCCGGCCCCGCCCTGGGCGGCTGACCATCCAGTCGCCGGTCAAGGCGGTCTGGTCGATGCCGCTGCGGTGCCTTCGACAGAGCGGACAGACCGATCCGCCCACGCCGCGTACGCCGCGCGCACCGACAGGAGCAGTCGCCGTCGCTGCGCCCACGCCACGAGGTTCACCAGGACCAGCGCGGGCGAGATGACGATCAGCGCAACGATGTGGGCCTGGGTGATGCCTGGGTCGGCGATGAGCACGAGTGCGCTCTGATTGGCGACGTAGAAGGTGAGCAAGTTCGTCCGGCGCGTGCGCACGTAAGAGAGCAACGCCGCGATCCCGAAGCAGTACAGAATGCCGCCCCAGCCGAGCAGGAAATGCCCCGCGACGAATGGGTACGGGTTCGCGCCGAATCCCGGCAGCTCGACGCCGGTGAGGTGCGTGCTGACCATCCCCGAAAAGCTGAGCGGCGCCCAGGCCTTCAAGCGCAACGATGACAACAATGTGTCGAAGAAGAGCGCCAGGCGGCTGGTGAACTCGATGCCGCGGAACGCCTCTGAGCCATCGAGGACGAAGTACATGTACGTCCCGCTGCCAGTCGCGGCCAGGCGCCTGAGGATCAGCTGCAGGACCGAAATGCCACCGAACGCCGCCGCGACACTCGTGACGAGCAGCGCCGGGATGAGGCCGAGGAGCGCGGCCGTCGCTGCCATCTTGAAGGAGAGAACCCGACGGCCGAGCGCCGCCTGATAGAAGTACGCCAGCAGGCCCAGATCAAAGATCACGAAGACGAAGCCGGCCTTGCTGAAGGTAAACAGCACGTTCTGCACGAGAAACAGCAGCACGCCGAACACCAGAACGAATTTCCGCCGGTACACGACGTAGGAGTGCACGAGCAGCGGCAGATAGAACAAGTTGGCCGCCACGTAGAGGTGCCGAAACAGGCCGAGGCCGCCCTGCGTCACGGTGACCTTGGCGCGGTCGGGGTTCGCCCCGGCGAAGATGCCCAGCCCAAGCTGGCTCACGATGAACGCGTCGTACACGATGTAGAACGCCGCTGCGGTACCGAGTAGGAGGAGCGTGGCCGCGCGCCCCGGCGCGCGCATTTCCCGCAGCCCGTCGCCAGGCTCGCGCGCGCGGAAGGTGTGAAGGCCCGCCAGGAATGCCACGAAGCCCGCGACGACGAACCAGATCGCGTCCGTGTGGCGGGCGTCCGCCAGCACGACGACGATGGCAACGTTCTGCGCGACGTTGAGCAGGACCAACAACAGTGGATCGGCGGGATTCCAGAGCAATCGGCGAGACGCGAGCACGCTGATCGCGAACCCGGCGGCCGAGAGCAGCGCGAGCCAGAGTCCGATGATGACGAGATCGGGAAGGAGCGTCATGCGTCGGTGCGATCAGAGGAGTCGGCGATACACGTCGTGCGTCTCGCGAGCGCACCGATCCCATGAGAACGACGTCACACGCTCGAGCCCACGGCGGCGCAACTCATCTGCACGCGCAGGAGACTCCACGATGCGGCAGATCGCGGCTGCGATGGCGTCGGGGCACGCCGGGTCGAAGTACTCCGCCGCATCGCCCGCCACCTCAGGCAGCGAGCTCGTGTTGCTACAAGCGACTGGACACCCGAACGACATTGCCTCGAGCACCGGGATGCCGAATCCTTCGTAGAGCGACGGGTAGACGAAAGCGGTCGCGTGCGCATACATGCGCGAGAGAAGATCGTCGTCGCCGTCCTGTTGCACCAGCGCTTCCGACTGGAGCCCGAGCGCCGAGGCCGCATGCAGCTCTTCGCCGGTGAAGGGTCCGCCCCCGAAGCAGACCAGGCGCAGCTCCCTGGTGAGCTTCGATCCGGCCATCGCAAGCAGCAGGGAGTGAAAGTTCTTGTACGCGCGCCGATGACCCACGTAAAGCAGGTACGGCCGCTGGATTGGAGGCTCGCCGTCGAGACCCGCCGCATGCGGAGCATGCGCCAGGTGGACGACGGATACCTTCCCCGGTTCGATGGGCAGCCGCTCCAGCAGATCCCGTCGCGTGCTCTCGGAGATGCAGATCACGGCCGCGGCGCGGTGAACCGCCGCGGCCTTGAGCTCGGCCGTACGGTCGGAGTCGGGATACAGCTCGGCAAACCGTTCGTGGATCATGTCGTAGACGGTGATCACCGTAGGCGTACCAGGCCTGCCCAGTGAGCGCGCGCGGTAGTAGGTCTCGTGCAGGATCGAGGGTGGCCGCGCGGCGAGCCATGCGCGGGAGATCGCGTCGTTCGCGAAGGAGCGAAGGCGTGCCGTTCGCCGTACCGGCGGGGCATGCCACCCCACGAGAGATCGAGGGCGACGCTCGCGCAGAAAGCCGTTCATGTGGAACGGCGCCAGGATCGTGACGTGCGTGTCGGCGCGCTCCGCCATCCCGGCGGCGAGCTCGACGATGTACCGCGAGATGCCGCCGAACTCCTGGGTCGAGAGCACCTGATGGTCATAGACGACGTCCATGCCCATCACCGACCCGCGCCGAGCACGGCACCATAGCCCTCGAGCAACTGTCGCGCGGTCTGCTCACTGGTGAACTGCGCCGCGCGACTGCGACCCGCCGTTGCGAGCTCCTCGCGGAGCGCATTGGAGTCGAGAACCCGCGTGAGCCCCTCCGCGAGCGCCTCGGCGGACTGCCGGACGAGGATAGCCGCGCCAGCGGTCAGCTCGACGCTCGCGGGGATCTCGGTCGCGACGATCGGCGCACCACATACCATGGCCTCGAGCAGCGGAATGCCATATCCCTCGTATGACGACGGAAAGGCGAACACCGCGCAGGTCGAGTACAGCGCGCGAAGATCTGCGTCCGTGCATTGCGCGAGCACGTGCACACGGCGCGATGCCGAAGTCGCCCGTCCGATGGCATCGGAGATCTCCTCGTACCCGATGCCGGGCCGGCCCGCTAGCACCAGATGCACATCGCGGTGGGCGATCGGCAGCTGCGCGATGGCAGCGACGAGCGCCACGAGGTTTTTTCTGCGCTCCAGCGCACCGACGAAGAGCACGAACGGCGCGTCGCCGAACGCTGGCCAGGCTCGACGCACGTACGCGCGGGCGTCGGTCGCCGGCATGGGCGCGATGCCGGGGGGTACGTAGACCACGCGAATGCAGTCGGCATTCAGCCTGAAGTGCTCCGCCATCTCGTCGCGAACGGCGTGACTTGCGGCAAAGACGACGTCAGCGACGCGCAATGCCTGCTCGATCGATCGGCGCAGGTACGCGCCGTACTGCCATGACTTCGTCTCTGGCGCGTGGAAAGGCACCAGATCGTGGATCGTCGACGCGTATCGCAGGCCACGCGGCTTCCGAGGGGCGACGTGGAAGTTCGTGAAATGCACCAGATCGAAGGTCCGCCGCTGCAGTCGTCCCGGGATGCCGCTCGCAAGCCAGCCGAGATACAGCGCGCGACGGAGGACGCGCGGCCGAAGCTTTGCCAGTCCTCGGTGCTCCACGCGCCGCACCGTGACGTTGGGCGCGAATCGCTCCAGCGACTGCATGAGCGCCTGACTGTGGCGCCCGATTCCGCTCGGGCGCGACATCGAGAATCCGTCGTCGATACCGATCGACCAGCGGCCCACTGATCAGTCGACTCGCGTGCCAGGTGGACGCGACCCGGCGGCGCGTTCGTAGAGCTCCCGGTACTGCTCGGCCATCCGGCGAAACGAGAACCGCGTGCGCTGCGTGCGGCCGCGACAGACGAGCTCCCGTCGGAGCCCTGCGTCCGTCAAGAGGCGTGTGAGCGCGGCGGCGATGGCATCGACGCTGTACGGATCTATCTGGAGCGCGGCATCACCTGCTACCTCCGGCATCGACGAGGAATTCGAGGTGAGCACCGGAACCTCGCATGCCATCGCCTCGAGGATGGGGAGACCGAAGCCTTCGAAGAGACTCGGGTACGCGAACGCCGTCGCCCCCGAGAGCAGCGCGCGCATATCATCGTCCGCAACGTAGCCGGTCCATACGACCCGATCGTCCTTGGGCGTCGAGTGGTCGTCGACGCCCCAACCCGCTGCACCGATCACCACGAGCTGCGTTCGCGTGCGGATGCCGTCAGGCAATGCGCGAAATGCCTCGAGCAGTCGCCGATGGTTCTTTCGAGGCTCGCGCGTACCAATGGCGAGGACGTAGTCGCCGGTGATTCCATGCGCAGCTTTCACCGTTGCCACGCGGACTGGATCGGTCTCGCGAGCCATCGTCGTGCCCAGCAGGATGGTCTGGACCTTCGCCGGATCGATTTGGGAGCCCATCCGGGCGAGGACATCCCGGCGCGTCGCCTCGGAATCGGCGCCAATTGCGGACGCCTCGCGTGCGGCGATCGCAAGCCCTGTCCGATGAAAGAATCGGCCCCACCGTGTCAGGCCCTCGGGATACCGCCACCATACCAGGTCGTGCACGGTCAACACCAGGCGTCCCGAACGCAGGGCAGGCACCACGTTCGGTGAGGTCGCGTGGACGACGTCCTGAGTTCCGATCCAGCGCTCGAGGTGCGGCCGCCGGACCGTGTGCCAGGCCAGGTATCGAAGCTGTGGTTTCAGCGCGGTCACCTGCGCGAAGCGCACATTCGACGGAAGCGAGGCAAGCAGCGCCGGGACCTCGCCGATCGGCCGAACAGAGTAGAGCGTGTACGACGTCGTCGAGTCGAAATCCGCCAGTTCTCGGACCAGGTGAACGATCACCCGACCCTGCCCGCCACCTCCGGGCACCGGTCCGAACAGATCGTCGACTCCGATGGCGACGCGTAAGCGTCTCACCGTCGCCTCGCCACCGCGCTCACGCGGTGACTGGCAATCCGCGCCCCACGTCGAGATGCTGCTGGAACCACGAGTAAGTCTCCGCCAGGCCCTCGCGCAGGCCGATGCGCGGCCGCCATCCCAGAGCGAACAGCCGAGAGACATCCAGCAGCTTACGTGGCGTGCCGTCGGGCTTCGTGCGATCGAACGTGATCGCACCCTCGTAGCCGACGGTCTCCTTCACGAGATGCGCGACCTCGGCGATAGTGACGTCCTGGCCACATCCGATGTTGAGGATCTGCGAGCCGTCATAGTGGTTCAGGACGAAGACGCATGCATCCGCCATGTCGTCCACGTGCAGGAACTCCCGATATACCTGGCCGCTGCCCCACACCACGACGTCCTCCTGCCCGCTCACCCTCGCCTCGTGGAACTTTCGGATGAGCGCGGGCAGCACATGGCTCCCCATCAGGTCGAAGTTATCGTTCGGACCATAGAGGTTCGTCGGCATGACGCTGACGAAGTTCGTACCGTATTGCTGGTTGTACGCCTGACACATCTTGATGCCGGCGATCTTCGCCACGGCGTACGCTTCGTTCGTCGGCTCGAGCGGTCCCTGAAGCAGCGACTCCTCGCGGATCGGCTGCTCGGCGTGCTTCGGGTAGATGCACGAGCTGCCCAGGAACAGCAACTTGCGCACGCCGGTTCTATGCGCCGCCTCGATGACGTTCATCTGGATGACCAGGTTGCTCCTGATGAACTCCGCGGGATAGGTGGAGTTGGCATAGATCCCCCCCACCTTGGCCGCCGCCAGCACCACGTAATCGGGCTGCTCGCTCGCGAAGAATTCGTTGACGGCCTGCTGGTTTTCGAGATCCAGCTCGCTTCGCGGGCGAACGAGCAGGTTCCGGTAGCCGTCGTCCCGCAACCGACGAAGAATCGCGGAGCCCACCAGGCCGTGGTGTCCCGCCACGAATATGCGATCAGCTCGATTCACGAGGAGTGCGCTCAGGCTCGGAAATGGAGGAAGGAGGCGGACGCCGGATCGAAGGTTCCAGCAGCCAAAGATAGCCCTGGGCCCGGGATGGAGGGAGCCGCGGTCTCTGGCCGGGTCTCAGGCAGGTAAGGTCACGACGGAGCGGCGGAGCGCTTCCTCGATCGCGATGGGCGAGCGCCACCCGAGCACGGAGGCAAGCGGCGTGGTGTCCACGACGTAGTCGTCGGCCAGACGCGAAAGATCCTCGGACCGCCCGAGCAGACTCGCCATCGTCCGCAGCAGCGCGAGCGGGCAGTGATACAGCCGCGGACGACACCCGAGCGCAACGCCAAGCAGACGAATGAGCCGATTGGAGGCGATGGGTGGATCGTCGGCCGCGAGCAGCACGCGGCGCGCCGCCGCAGGGTGCTCGATGCACGCCACGAGAAGCGAGGCAAGATTCTCGACGTACATCATGCTCCGCAATCCCGTGAGGCTGTCGAGAGGCAAGGGGAGATGGCAGGCCAGGCGGGTGAGTCGCACCAGCCGGTCGAAGTTCCCCTTCCCACCACTGCCGTACACGAACGCGGGCCGTACGACCACCCATTCGAGCTCGCGTTCGGCGCCGCGAACGATCGCCTCGGCCTCGAGCTTGGACTGGGCGTAGGCGTCGGGTGGCGCCGGCTCGTCGTCCGCACGACACACGGTGCTGCTGGCTGCGCCGTGAACACGAACGGTGCTGACGAAGACGAAGCGACGTACGCCCTCACTCGTCGCCGCTCTCAGGAGCGTCTCGGTGGGTCCGACGTTGTCGAGGCGGTATCGCTCACGCCATCGGGAGCTGGTCTCGCCCGGGCGATGGACGCGCGCGGCGAGATGGACGACGGCGTGTGCACCGCGAAGGCCCTCTTCGATTCGGCGAGCCTCGCCGTCCCCCAGGATCGGGACAACCCCCGGCGGCAGGCGACGAGGATCCGTCGCGCGACGCACGATGCCGTGGACGGACCAGCCGTTCGCCTGTAACGCTGCGCTCAGGTGTCTGCCGACGAAGCCCGTTGCTCCAGTAAGCACCACGACCGGTGCGTGTGCCGCGACGGATGGATGGTGCGGACGCGGCGCGCCGCTCACCCCAGCCCGCGCTCTCCCGATCGTACCGTCTGGAGCTGCGCGGCACTCAACGCCGCTCGCTCGAATCGCTCGTCAGCGGCAGTGCCGTTGGAGTCGTCGACCGTCTCGAACTCCCGGGTATCGGGAGGGCCGAGATACTCTGGGACCACGGTGGACAACAGACGGCGGATGTAGCTCGCCGAACGATTCTCTCGCGCCGCGTCGATCAGCACGGCGATCGCTTCCTCTGATGCATCGCCCGCTTCCGCGTCGCGCGCGCGAAGAATCTTCGGGTGGTCCGTGGGGACCACGTACGCGCCCTTGAAAAAAAGCTCCTCATAGAGCTTCTCCCCTGGACGGCTACCGGTGAAATGAACCTCGATATCGGCGCCCGGCTCCAGTCCGGAAAGGCGGATCAGGTCGAGCGCCAAGTCGAAGATCCGCACTGGCTCCCCCATGTCGAGCACGAACACTTCGCCATGGTCCCCGAAGGCCCCGGCCTGCAGCACGAGCTGCACTGCCTCCGGGATCGTCATGAAGTACCGGGTCATGTCGGGATGCGTGATCGTGACGGGGCCGCCGTCCGCGATCTGTCGCATGAAGGTGGGCACCACACTGCCCCGGCTTCCGAGCACGTTCCCGAAGCGTACCGACACATAGCCGCTCTTCCGCTCGAGCGCACAGTGGTGCACCAGGTGCTCCGCGACACGCTTCGACGCGCCCATGACGCTGGTCGGACGGACGGCCTTGTCGGTCGAGATGAATACGAAGTGCTTCACGTCGAATTCGCTCGAGAGCGTGACGACGTTCTTCGTGCCGAGCACATTGTTGAGGACGGCTTCGGCGACATTCGCTTCCATCAGGGGCACGTGCTTGTGCGCCGCTGCATGGAAGACGGAGTACGGCCGATGAGTGCCGATGACGTGTTCCATCCTCCCGTAATCGCGGACATCCGCGATGACCGGCTGCACGCTGACGTGTGGGAACGACCGTCCCATCTCATGAAGGAGCTCGAAGATCGAGTTCTCGCCGCGGCCGACGGCGACGATCTTGGTCGGACCGAGGCGCGCCACCTGGCGACACAGCTCGCTACCGATCGATCCACCCGCGCCAGTGATCATGACGACGCGGTCGCGTACGAGGGAGGCGACCTGGTCGATATCGGTGCTGATCGGCTCGCGTCGCAGCAGATCCTGAATCTCGATCTGGCGGAGCGCATTCACGTACTTCTCTCCAGACAGGATCTCGTACAGGCCCGGCACGGTGCGCGTACCCAGCCCGGCGCCGCGCGCTTCCCTCACCACCTCGCGAATCGTCCGGCCCGAGGCCGTCGGCATGGCGATCACGACCTCGGTCGCCTCGATGGCCTTCGCCACGCGAGACAGCGCCCGCAGATCGCCCAGCACGGGCACGTTGTTGAGCCGCAGTCCGTGCTTCCTCGGATCGTCGTCGAGAATGGCGACCGGCACCATACCCAGCTGAGCGTTCTCGAGCAGCTCGCGCACGATCATCCCGCCGGCGGCCCCAGCGCCTACGACGATCGTTCGGCGGAAGCCGGCGTCGCGGTATCTGCGCTCGCGCCGGACGACCCGAATTCCCAATCGCGGTAGCGCGATCGCCAGCGCGCCGAGGCAGGCGTCGAGCAGGATGACGCCGTAGGAGAGTCGGCCCGGCACGAGACCAAGCGCCCTCAGCCCAAAGGTGCCGAGTGCAATGTCGACGAGCGCACACGCGCCTGCGCCAACCAGCAGCAACTCCACGTCGGCCACGCTGGCATAGCGCCACAGCCGACGGTACATCCCCAGCCAGAGGAGGAGGGCGATCTTGAGCGGAACCGCCGACAGCACGAAGACTTCGAGCATCTCCCGCACGCTGGTCGGCTCGAGGCCATCGAACCGGGCGGCGAAGGCGATGACGGCGCTCAACGGCAGGAGCACCAGGTCCGAGGCGAAGAACGCCCGGTTGCGCAGTGCCGGCAGTCGATTTCTCAGGAGGGTCACTACTTACCTACGGAAAGTCTCATCATCGCTGGGCTCGCAAGTACGGGCTCACATCAGGCCCTAGAATGTATCCGGCGGCAGACTGTGCGGGTACTAGGACGAAAGCGACCAGTCCCTGCCCTCCCCTTCGGTGTGCGGCGCCCCTCGCCAGTATGTGCGCGAAACAGCACGCCTGCCAGCGCGCCGCGTGACAGGCGTGCTCGTTTGGCCTCGCATGCTGGCTTCGATCGAGCCGACGTGGCGGCCGCGTCGAGCCGGAAATGCGATGCGAGGCCAGGCGTCCGATGTGGGTTCCGCCTGCCAGACGGCGGCCGCTATTATACCCACTCTCGATCCGCCGCTCCGCTGCCATCTCCGACTTCCCTCGTATGAAGGGCATAATCCTGGCTGGCGGCGCGGCCACCCGGCTCCATCCGGTGACGCGTGTCGTAAGCAAGCAGCTGTTGCCGATCTACAACAAGCCGATGATCTACTACCCGCTCAGCACGCTCATGCTGAGCGGGATTCGCGAGATTCTGATCATCTCCACGCCACGCGACCTGCCGCGGTTCCGTGACCTGCTCGGTGACGGCGCCGACTTGGGTCTACGGCTCGCCTACGCTGAGCAGCCGCAGCCCGAGGGGCTCGCGCAGGCGTTCATCATCGGGGCGGACTTCATCGGGGCAGACAGCGTAGCGCTCGTCCTGGGCGACAACCTGTTCTACGGGCACGGGCTCTCGGAGCTCCTGCAGCGGGTGGCGGCGGATCCGGGAGGCGCCACGATTTTTGGCTATTACGTGAAGGACCCTGAGCGCTACGGTGTGGTGGAGTTCGATGCCGAGGGCCGTGCCTTGAGCATCGAAGAGAAGCCTGCGCGCCCCCGGTCGCATGTCGCCGTGGTCGGTCTGTATTTCTACGACAATGCGGTCGTGCGCATCGCTCGCGGTCTTCGTCCGTCGGCGCGGGGCGAGCTCGAGATCACCGATGTGAATAACCACTATCTCCGACAAGGCCGACTTCATGTCGAGCGGTTCGGACGCGGGGTCGCGTGGCTCGATACCGGCACTCACCAGTCCCTGCTCCAGGCGTCGAACCTCATCGAGGTAGTGGAGCAGCGACAGGGGTTGCTGGTCGGCTCGATCGAGGAGGTTGCGTACCGAATGGGCTTCGTCGACTCGGGCGGCCTTCGTGCGCTGGCGACGCCCCTCGCAGCGAGCGACTACGGACGCTACCTGCTCGAGTTGGCAGACGGCGAAGACCGCGCATGAAGGTGGACCGGACGAAGCTGCCGGGCGTGCTCCTCCTCGAACCCGAGGTGTATCGCGATGACCGCGGGTTCTTTTATGAGTCGTTCAATTCGGATGTCTTCGCGGCCCTCGCGGCCGATGGGCTCCCGGGCTCCTTCGTGCAGGACAACCACTCGCGATCGACCGAGCGCGTGCTGCGCGGCCTCCACTACCAGCTGCACCGGCCACAGGGCAAGCTCGTGACGTGCGTGCGCGGCACGATCTTCGACGTAGCCGTGGATATCCGTGTCGGCTCTCCCACCTTCGGAAGGTGGACCGGAGCGACACTGGACGGCGACGCTCCGCGCTACGTCTGGATTCCAGCAGGGTTCGCCCACGGCTTCTGTGTCCTCTCGCCCGTCGCGGACGTGATCTACAAGTGCACCGAGCTGTACGTCGCTGGAGACGACCACGGCGTGCTCTGGTCGGACGACACTCTCGGTATCTCCTGGCCCATTCGTGACCCGATCACGTCGCCGAAGGACCAGCATCTCGCCGCACTCGACCCGAGTCGAACCGACCTGCCGCGCTACACCGCGTGACAGCACTTTCCCACCCCTGTGGCGATGGGTGAATGCGCGTCCTGATCTTCGGCGCGTCGGGGATGCTCGGCACCGATCTGTGCGCCGCTGCACCGCGTGGGACGTCCCTCGTCGCTCTCGGCGCCGCGGATGCGGACATCACCGAGCGGGCTCAAGTCGCATCCGTACTTGGTGACGCCAGGCCGGAGTGGGTGATCAACGCTGCCGCCTATACGGCGGTGGACCGCGCCGAAACGGAAAAGGAATTGGCGGAGGCCGTGAACGGTCTCGCGGCTGGATACATCGCGGAGGAGTCGGCGCGGCGCAGCATAGCGGTAGTGCATGTCAGCACCGACTACGTCTTCGCCGGTACGGCGACGACGCCATATCAGGAGGAAGACCCGGTAGCTCCCGTGAACGCGTATGGGGAGAGCAAGCTGCATGGCGAGCAGGCCGTCCTGAGGAGTGGCGCCCACGTACTCGTGCTGCGCACCCAGTGGTTGTTCGGACGGTCGGGCACGTCGTTTCCGCGCACGATGTGGGAACGCGCCACGGCTGGCCTGCCGACGCGCGTGGTGAACGATCAGGTGGGGCGCCCGACGTATACGCGCGACCTGGCCGCAGCGACCTGGAAACTTGTCGAGCGACGCGCCTCGGGAGTCGTGCACGCGACCAACGGCGGCGCCACGGCAACCCGGTTCGAGTTCGCCCGCGAGGTATTCTCGCGCGCTGGTGCCGAGTCGCTCCTGACGGCATGCACGAGTGCCGACTATCCAACTCCAGCTCGCCGGCCGAGGTACAGCGCCCTGAGTACGAGTCGGCTGGAGCAACTGCTGTCCCATCCTCTACCAGACTGGCGCAGCGGGCTCGATCGATTTCTCGACGAGCTCACCATACCATCGCGCTGAATCGACGCCGTGGCCCGCGCCACAATCGTCCATGACTTCGACGACAAGTGGCAGCCGGGTCGCGGCACCTCCTCTCGCCGAGAGGATCCCTCGTCGAAGCGTGCTACCTCCGGCGCGATCGTCGCAACATATTGCGCGAACACCAAGATCGCCCAGCAGGATTCGCCGGCGGACGCGTGACGCATCAGGATCGGCGATGTGCCTGGAGTGTCCCTGCCCCTCACTCAACTCGAGCCGTGGCCACGTACCTCATCACCGGCGGCGCGGGCTTCATCGGATCGGCACTGGTTCGCCAGGTCATCGCGGAAACCGATCATCGAGTCGCCAATGTCGATTGCTTGACCTACGCTGGTAACGTGGAGTCCCTGGGCGACGCGCGTGAGCATCCAAGGCACGCGTTTCATCGCGTCGATATCTGCGATGCGCCAGCACTTCGCGCGGTGTTCGAGGTGGAGAAGCCGGACGCAGTCGTCCACCTTGCGGCCGAGTCACACGTCGACCGGTCCATCGATGGGCCGGCCGCATTCATCAAAACCAACGTCGTCGGTACGTTCACGATGTTACAGGAGGCCCTGCGATTCTGGCGCGGTCAGGACGCTGAGCGGCGGCAAGCCTTCCGATTCGTTCACGTCTCGACAGACGAAGTTTACGGTTCCCTTGGTGAGACTGGACACTTCACCGAAACGACTGCGTATGCGCCCAATTCTCCGTACTCGGCAAGCAAGGCTGGCTCCGATCACCTCGCTCGTGCATGGCAGCGGACGTACGGGCTACCGGTCATCGTGACGAACTGCTCCAACAACTACGGGCCCTATCAGTTCCCAGAGAAGTTGATCCCGCTCACCATTCTCAGGGCCACGAAAGGTCAGTCACTCCCGGTGTACGGCCGAGGAGAGAACGTTCGGGACTGGCTTTTCGTCGAAGACCACGCGCGTGCCCTCCGTGTCGTGTTGGCAGGCGGGAAGCCAGGCGAGACGTACAACATCGGCGGCAGCGGCGAGCGTCGAAACATCGAGGTCGTTCGGGCGATCTGCGCCCTACTCGATGAGCTCAGGCCGGATGTGGGGGGTCACTACGAGCGCCTCATTGAATTCATCAGTGACCGCCCGGGACACGATTACCGATATGCCGTCGACGCGAGCAAGGTCCGCCGCGGACTCGGATGGTCCGCGAGTACGGATTTCGAGACGGGGCTGCGAACGACAGTGGAATGGTATCTGAGCAATCCCACGTGGGTAGAGCGTGTGCTGAGCGGAGCATACCGTGGCGAGCGCCTGGGTGCCGCAACGGGCGTCATCTGAGCGAGCCTGGCAGTGGGCTTGCGCTGCCAGGCTCGCTCGACAATTCCCTCACCTCGGAAGCTCACCACGCGCGCGGGAGCAACAGATCCCGCGCGCGTGATAGTCAGCCGGTGTCGACGCTCATGCGGTCGCCGTCGCTTCGCGACGGGTTGGCGCGTTCGCCCGAGCGGCCGCCGCACGCGTGTCGACCAGCACCTTCGCCACACGCTTCACCCGCCCGTAATCGATGTCGGAGTGATCGGTCACGATCATCACGGCATCCGCGCCCGAGAGCGCTTCGTCGGTGAGCGGGACCGACTTCCCCACCGCGCCCGCTGGCGTGTGCCCGTCGTCGACGATCTCCGGGCAGTACGGGTCGTGGTAGCTCACCGCCGCGCCCTTCTGCCCCATCAAGTCCATGATCTCGAGTGCCGGTGACTCGCGCATGTCGTCGATGTCCTTCTTGTACGCGACACCGAGCACGAGCACCTTCGCGCCCTTGAGCGCGATCCCCCGATCATTCAGCGCGTCCTGGACCTTTCGCACCCAGAACGCCGGCATCTCGGAGTTGATCTCGTCCGCCACGCCGATCATCCGCGTCTTGTAATGCAGCGTGCGCATCTTCCACGCGAGGTAGTGCGGATCCAGTGGGATGCAGTGTCCGCCAAGCCCCGGTCCCGGCGTGAACTTCATGTAGCCGAACGGCTTGGTCGCCGCCGCATCGATCACCTCCCACACGTCCACGCCCAGCCGGTCGCAGATCTGCGCCATCTCGTTGGCGAGGCCGATGTTGATCATCCGGAAGGTGTTCTCCAGCAGCTTCGTCAGCTCGGCCGCCTCGGGGCTGCTCACCGGGACCATCTTCTCGATGAACTTGCCATAGAGCGCCGCGCCGAGGTCGACGCAGTGCGGCGTCACTCCACCGATCACCTTGGGCGTGTTCTTCGTGTGCCACTTCTCGTTCCCCGGGTCGACTCGCTCGGGGGAGAAGCACAGGAAGATGTCCGACCCCACCTCGAGTCCACGAGCTTCCAGCAGCGGGATCATCAGCTCCCGGGTGGTGCCCGGATAGGTGGTCGACTCGAGCACGATGAGCTGGCCCGGACGAAGCGACGCCGCGACACTCTCGGTGGCCGCGACCACGTAGCTCATCTCTGGATCCTTGGTCTTGCTGAGCGGGGTCGGCACACAGATCGAGATCACGTCGCACTCGGCGAGACGGCTCATCTCCGTGGTGGCCTCGAAACGGCCCGCCTTCCGCAACCGTGCGACGTCGCTGCTCGGCACGTCCTTGATGTGGCTCTTGCCGCCGTTCAGGTCGTTCACGACGCGCTTGGAGACGTCGAAGCCGATCACGTTCAGATCGACGTTGCCCATCTCCACGGAGAGCGGCAGGCCGACGTAGCCCAGCCCGACCACGCCGCAGACAGCGCTGCCGTCGGCGATCTTGGCACGCAGAAGTTCGTAATACATCGGAAGAGTCAGAGGTCGATGAGGCCGGAAGCGACGATATTGCTACCGGCGAGTTCGGTTCAGGGATGACGGGCAGGACCGCTCGGGGTCACGCGACCGCCCTTGCACACCTCGTTCCTACCGTCCAAAGCGTGCAAACGTCGGCATTTAGGAGTTCCGGCCTCCTGCCTGCGCGCCCGCCCCGATCGGACGATCGTACACCCGCCAGCGGCGGTAGATTCCCGTTCCCATGGCCACCATCGCCCGGTTCATCGGCTCGTTGTCCTCGAGGATCCAGCTGGCCTCGGCGCTGCGTTCCCCCGCCTCGCGCCCCCGTCGGTACGCTTCCCAGGCGAACAGCGGCAGGATGCCCCGAGCCCGGTAGTCCCGCCGGAGACCCAGCGCCATCACCCGCCAATCGTGAATTCCGCGCTTCCCGAGCAGTAGGCGGAGTGCGCCAGTGGGAAAGAGCCGGCCGCTGCCGATCTTCTGCAACACACCGCTGTAGTCCGGCACCGCCAGCATGAAAGCCACCGTGCGTCCATCCACATCCGCGGCGAACGCATACCGCGGGTTCAACAACGGCTTCATGTCGCGCGCCGTGTGGATGAACTCTTCCTTCGACATAGGCACGAAACCCCAGTTGCGTTCCCACGCGGCGTTGTAGACCTCCCAGCACACCTCGAGCTCCTCTTCGAATCGCCGCAGGTCGAGATCCCGGAACGCAACCCTGCTCTTGCGAAGCGCGCGCTCGGCAAGTCGCTCGAACGTCGCCGGGAGCGTCCAGCTCCGGTCGCCCATCGGGATGTGGTACGCGACGAGATCCTTCACCTTGCTCATGCCGGCCCGATCGCACAGCTCGTCGTAGTACGGCGGATTCCAAGTCGTCATGAACGACGGACGGTGCTCGAAGCCGTCGATGAGCAGCCCGCATTCGTAGTTGGTGCTGGGATTCATCGGTCCGCGCAGCACGTCCAGCCCGCGAGCCGAGAGCCACGCCGCTGCCGCCTGAAACAGCGCATCGGCGACGCCTTGATCGTCGATGCACTCGAGAAACCCCCAGAAGCCGACGCGGTCGTCATTGAACCGGTTGTGGGCGCGATTCTCGATCGCGGCGATCCGTCCCACGATCGCGCCGTCTCGAACGGCCAGGAACAGCTCACGGTCCGCGTCGGCGTAGAACGGGTGCTTCGCCCGGTCCAGCGCGTCGTACACCGTGGCGCGAAGCGGGGGCACCCATTGTGGGAAACGTGAGGAATCGAACAGCCGCCAGGGCAGGTCGACGAATCGACGAAGGTCGCTGCGTGAGGTGACGGGTACGACGTCGATTGGCACGGCTCGGGGCTCGGGTCGGCTTACGCTGGGCGCACGCGAATGTAATACTGCGCTCGCATGAGCGTCGCCTCTCCGGTCGTCACCGTCCACGATCCCGCGAATCGATCCGATCGGATCTCGCGCGGTATCGCCGTCGCCCTCGCGCTGTATCTGGCGGCGGCGACGTGGCCCATCTGGCGCTTCGCCCAGGCGAGCGGTGAGACGGCGCCGCTCGCCGCGCATCTCGCGATATTGGGCTATACGCTCGCCCTGCTCGCCGCGCCGCTCGTACTCCGGCGTCCCGCGCTCGATTGGATCGTGCTCACGATCGGGCCGGTGATGTACGTGGAGCTGCGGTGGATCATCGCAGGGCTCGGCGCACAGCATCGCGACGCGCTCGTCGTGTCCTGGGAAGCAGCGCTGTTCCCCGGGAATCCGTCCGCCACCCTCGCGCCGCGCTGGCATGTCGGCGCGGTGAGCGAGCTGCTGCACCTGGCCTATGCGGCGTATTACCTGCTCGTCTACGTGCCGCCGATCGTGCTTTACGCGCGCCGCCAGCGCGATGCGTTCGTCTCCACGATGCTCGCGCTCACGATCGTCTACGGGGTGTGCTTCATCACCTACGGGCTCTTCCCCGTCGACGGTCCGCGCTATCTGATCGGGCCGGCGGCTGCGCCCGAAGGTCCGATCCGCTCGTTCGTCCTCGAGCTGCTCGACCGCGGATCATCGCGCGGGACGGCCTTTCCCTCATCGCATGTCGCAGCATCGATCGTATCGGCGCTCTGCGCGCTCAGATATCAACGCCGCGTCGGGATCGTCGTCGCGGTCGTGACCGCGGCGCTCGTCGTGGCCACGGTGTACGGCGGCTTCCACTACGCCGTGGACGCGTTGGTCGGCGTGATCCTCGGCGTTCTTGCCTGGCTGGGATCGGCGATCCTTGGGAAGGCGCCTGATTCGCGCGAGGCACAGACTGCGACCGCCGCTTCGTAGCGCACGCCGTCGGCGACCAGGTCGTCCGGCAAAGGCACCGCCGAGAGCTCCGCGACGCGGAGTCCGATCGGATGCCACCCGTCGCGACGGGCGCTCAGGCCCGAGATCCCGCTGCCGATCGCCTTGAGCTCGGCCTCGCCGCGGCACCAGAAGCGGAAGAACACCGTCGAAGGCTCGTCACCACTGGCGATCTCGCGTCCGATCTCCGCGCGATCGTTCGGACCGAAGACGCGGTCGGCCATCCGCGCCCACCGCTCGATCGGCCGCACTCGCTCGACGTCGACGCCCACCTCGCCAAGCCGGGTGATCGCGACCAGGAGCAACTCGTCGCAGTGCGCCACGCTGAAACGCACACCCGAGGCCTGTGCCGTGCGTGCCAGCGCGGGCTTGCCGTGCAGGCCGAGCCGGATCGGCACCGCTGCCGCCGGAATGGCGAGGACGGCGCCGAGCATCTCGCGGAGTCGCAGCCGGCCGATGGCGAAGCGACGCGCCACTTCGTGGTTCTCGTACCGCTCGAACCGCTCGCGCTCGGTCGGGTCGAGCGCCGTGAGCGCCTCCGACACGAGGCCGGCGGCGCCGCTCAACGACGCGCTGCACACCAGCACGTCGCACCCGCTCAGCAGCGCGGCGAGCGAGGCGTGCGGCCAGACGGCGAAGCCGATCCGTAGCGATGCGTCCGTCATGCAAGTGTCGTCGTGGGGCGTTCGTGCGACTCGGTGTGCCGGTGCGCGCCGTCGCCATGCTTCGACGCACCGAGCTCCTTCAGCGATTCTACGAGGGAACGGACCGTGGTGTCCAGCTCGTCCTCGGTGTGAGTGCACGCGACGAAGAAGCGGAGGCGTGCGAAGTTGTTGGGGACCGCGGGAGCGACCATGGGCTGCACGTTCACCCCGGCCGCGAGCAGCATCGCCGAGAGCTTGGCGGCGCGCAGCGAATCGCCGACGATCACGGGGATCACCGGGGTGCCGGCGCTCGCACCCGTGTCCAGCCCCGCTTCGCGGCAGCACCGCAGGAAGTACGCTGCACGCTGTCGCAGGGTCGCGACCCGCTCGGGCTCGGCGATCAGCTTCTGCAGTGCGGCCAGCGCCGCCGCCGCGTTCGACGGCGGGATGCCGACGCTGTAGACGAAGCCCGGCGCGGTGTACTTGAGATATTCCACCAGCGCCGAGCCCCCGGCGATGTATCCGCCGCAGCTCGCGAGCGACTTGCTGAGCGTCCCCATCCAGATGTCGACCGCGCGCGGGTCCACTCCCGCGTGTTCGGCGATCCCTCGGCCCGTGGCACCGAGCACGCCCAATGAGTGCGCCTCGTCGACCATCAGCATCGCGCCGTGCCGCGTCTTCACGTCGACGAATCGTTGGAGATCGGGGATGTCACCATCCGCGCTGTACACCCCTTCGATCACCACGAGCGCTCGCCGATGGCGCTCGCGCACCCGCTCGAGCATCGCATCGAGGGTGCGCCAGTCGTTGTGCGGGAACGTGAGGCGGCGCGCTCCGGAGAATTGTGCCCCCTGCACCGCGCTGTTGTGCATCAGCGCGTCGCACAGGACGACGTCCTCGGGGCCGAAGAGATGCGAGATGGTGGAGACGTTCGCCGGATGTCCGCCGATGTAGACGATCGCGTCTTCCACGCCGACGAACGAAGCGATCTCGCGCTCGAGCGCAGCATGGATCGGTCGCTCTCCCGAGACGACGCGGCTCGCCGACACCGAGCTGCCCCAGCGAGCGACCGCGTCCTGCGCGGCACGAGTCACGTCGGGATCGCCCGAGAGCCCGAGGTAGTTGTAGTTCGCGAAGTTGAGCACCCGCCGACCCGCGATCATCGCGTGACTGCCGGTCACTCCCTCGTGCACCTGGAAGAACGGGCTCGCGATCGACTGCCCGTCGAGCAGATCGAGACGCGCGCGCAGCGCGCGATACTCCGGCCAGTGGCCGACGTTGGTGATGCGGTCCGGCGTGGCCGCGGGGCGATCGACCGGGCTGGACGAAGCGGCGACGGTGCCCGACGACTCGCCAGCGTGCATGGCGGCGAGATGACGCGCGAGCGCTCCCACCGACGGCTGACTCCACAGCTCCGCGACCTCGACGCGTCTGCCGAGACGCGCTTCGAGCGCCACGACGAGCCGCGTCGCAGCCAGCGAGTCGATCCCGAGCTCCAGTAGCGGAGTGTCGGCGTGCAGCATCGACGGGTCGATCTCCAGCTCGTCGCGCACCCAGGCGATCAGGAAGTCGTGGATCGACGTCGCCCGGTCGTCCGGCGAGGCATCGGCGCGATCGACTCGCCAACGCCCAGTCACCTCGAGCGTGCCGTCGAGGTACGCGGCTCGACAGGCGCCGCGCTGGATCTTGCCACTCGACGTGCGCGGAATGGTGTTCTGCCGGAGCAGCAGTATCTCGTGAGGGACGACGCCGACCGTCGCGGCGAGCTCCGTGCGGACGGCGTGGAACAAGGCCGCGTCGTCGGACGGCCGGTGGTGCCGGGTGACCTCGAGCGCGAGCACCAGCTCTTCCGTCCGATGTCCTCCCACGGAGAATGCGGCGCTGAAACCCGGACGCAGGTCGGCGTGACTCCGCTCCGCGGCGACCTCGATGTCGTGCGGGTAGTAGTTGCGTCCCTGCAGGATCACGAGATCCTTGAGTCGTCCGGTGACGACGAGAGCGCCCTCATGACGTGCGCCGAGGTCGCCCGTGCGAAGCCACGACTTCTCGCTGTGCACCAGCCGCCCACCGAACGTGGCGGTCGTCTCGTGCGGACGTCCCCAGTACCCGCGCGCGACACTCGGACTCGAGACCCAGATCTCGCCGATCTGGCCGTCGCCCATCGAGGTCAAGGCTTCCGGATCAACGATCGCCATCTCGTGCTCGTCGGCGGGCGTACCCGAAGCGACGAGCACCGCGGTGTCCTCGCCCGGCTCGGCAGCCGACAGGGTCCCTTGCTCCAGCGCGCGCCGGCCGACGCGAAGCGCTTGTGCCGCTCGTTCGGCGGGGCCTCCCGAGACGATCAGGGTTGCCTCGGCCAGGCCATAGCACGGCACGATGACGTCGCGCCGCACGCCGCTCGACGCGAACGCCTCGACGAATCGAGCCATGGTGTCGGCGCGAACCGGCTCCGCACCGTTGAACGACGTGCGCCACGCCGAGAGGTCGAGCGCGGCGCGCTCGCGTTCCGTCGTGCGATCGACGCAGAGATCGTAAGCGAAGTTGGGCGCTCCGCTTGTCGTGGCCCGATAGCGGGACATCGCCTCGAGCCAGCGCAGTGGACGCTGGAGAAACGTCGCGGGCGCCATCAGTGCCGTCGGTAGCCCCACGTAGACCGGCTGCACGATGCCGCCGATCAGCCCCATGTCGTGGAACGGGGGAAGCCAGAACACACCACTGTCACCGCGACGATGCGCCGAGACGCGGTGGATCACCGACGAGTTGTGCAGCAGGTTCTCGTGCGTGAGCATCACACCGCGCGGCTCGCCCGTGGAGCCCGAGGTGTATTGCAGCATGGCGAGATCCGACGACGCTCGGGGCACACCGAGCGCGCGATCGTCGCCCGTGCCCGCGAGCTCGGCCACGTCCAGCCATCGCACCTGCGGAGGTGCGTCGCCGAGCGCGAGCCAGCTCTCGAGCCGCGAGGCGAGCGACGAGTGAACGAGCGCCAGGCGAGCTCGCGAATCCGCGATGATGCGATGGACGCGCGGATCGGCGCGCCGCGGATTGGGCGGGTACGCCGGCACCGCGACGGCACCCGCGTAAAGACACCCGAAGAAGGAAGCGACGTAGTCGAGCCCGGGGGGAACGAGGAGGACGACGCGATCTCCCGCGTCGGCGTGCTCGCGCAGACCGCTGGCGATCCCGATCGCCCGCGAACGCAGCTCGCCGAAGGTCAGTCGCCCCTCTTCATTGCCATCGCCGCTGAGGAACCGGAAGACGACGTCGTCGCGCTGCCGCGCGGCGCGATAGTCGAGCAGGTCGACCAGCGTGCCGATGCGCTCCGCGCGCGCGTCGTCCTTCAGTGGTTCGTCGGTGCTCAAGCTTGCGATTCCTCGGATGGGACGGCCGATCGCGTCCTGGGTGCACGCATCCAACCGGCCTCAAGGTACCAAAGGTATGTCTCCCGTACCCCTTGCTGCAGTGGAACAGATGCGCTCCAGCCGAGCTCGCCCCGCGCGCGGCTGGCATCGCATACCCACCAGCGGGGCCGCGCGAGCCTCGTTTTGTTGCCGTTGGCCAGCGTATGCCACCCGGTGAGGGCGTTCACCACGTCTCCCGCGGCGCCGGCGACCGCGAGCGCCGCCAGGGGGAGCTGCAGCTCGAGCGTGCGTCGCGCCGAGGCCGCGCGCGCGATCTCGTCGTAGAGCGCCCGCCAGGTGGTGGGTGCTTGGTTGGCCACGAAATACGTCCGTCCTGCCGCGGCGGGATGCTCGGCCGCGGCGAGCAGCGCGGCCACGACGTCCGACACGTGGACGATCGAGAACGCGTTGTCCCGCGGCACCGCATGCAGGGCGACGGATCGGGCGGCCAGGCGGAAGACGCGCAGGAAATCGCGATCGCGCGGGCCGTACACGGCGGCTGGCCGCACGATGGTGATCGGCAGCCTGTCATCGTGGAGGTGCGCGACAGTCTCCGCCTCCAGCTTGCTCCTGCCGTACCCCTCGATGGGCCGCGGCCGGTCGTCCTCGCGTACCGGACGCTCGAGCGCCGGGGCGGGCCCCGCCGCTGCCTGCGAGGAGACGATGACGACGTGCGGCGGAGAGGCGCCGGCGCGCGCGACGGCGGCGGCGAGCAGGTTGGCCGTCGGTAGCACGTTGCCGGCGCGGAACTGCGCGAGTGTACGCCGCTTGGTGACGCCAGCAAGGTGGTAGACGTGGGTCGCTCCCTCCCAGACATCCGCCTCGCGCACGGATCGATCGTCGAGCAGATCCACCACGGAGCGCTGCACCCGTGCATCGAGGGCCGGCGCCGGCGTGTCTTCGCGCACCAGCGCGCGCACGGTATGGCCGCGCGCCAGGAGGGCCTCGACGAGGTGGGAGCCGATGAATCCGGAGGACCCGGTGATGACGGCGATCATGCGCGATGCGCGAGCGAGTGGACGATCCGGAGCAAGGTGGAGCCGAGATGTCCGGCGCGCCAGCAGGTGCGCACGAGTCGCGTCGGACCACTCTATCGAGTGCGGGTGCGCCCGTTAGACTTCCTCGCTGCACCGGGCCCTTAGCTCAGGTGGTTAGAGCAGCGGACTCATAATCCTAGAATGCCGCACTATGGAGACCGATTCTCATAGTGCGGCGTTGGCATTGGAGCACCGCATTTGACCCCATTGGCAGATACTGACCGGCAAGGTCTGCGGCAAAGTGCGGGGGGTTGGGCTCACGCGAATCTCTGGATCCCCGTACATCCAAGAATCTGCGGGAACCCGCGGTCCCGACCCCACCCCCTGAAAGATTCGCGACACCCCGCCTGTAGTTTTGGCAATGACGTTCTTCTATCGTCGCTCCATCACCGACCGAGGCGGAAACGTCGTCTACGTCGTGTACGCGGTGATACCTATCCCCGGAGAGAAGCCTGACCCCGTGCCGGTGATCGCGGGGTTCCCAGCGGGCTGGGTTCCCACCGAGAATCCGGGGCAATGCCTCGCTAAGCTGGGCTCAGAGGCCGCGATCTTCGAGACGTTCGTGCCGCGCAGCCAGTTCAGGCATCACGAGCGGACTGTGAGGTTCTTCACCACCCCGGGGCCCACACGAACGAGTGCAGAGCAGTGATGTCGACGATGTCAGAAAAGAGGGGTGAGAATGTCCGATAATCCCGGTTGACGGGATCCTCGAGTCCCCTACGTTGGCGCCACCCGGCAGCAATGCTTCGACGTGGACGGCGAGGGCGCAGTTCATCGGAGCGCGGTCGACCCTTCCTCCTTGCCCTCCCCACACAATGCAGCAATCCCCAGCTGCGTCCACGCGGTCTGCTCGACCGCGCCGATGGATCGCGCCCACGCTCGGCATCGGCGTCGCGAGCGTCATCGGCATCGCCGCGTGCGACAGCAACGCCACCGCGCCGGTCGTGCAGCCACCAGGCCGAGCGATCCCGGTCACCGAAGTGCGTCGTGCGACCTGGCCCACACCCGGCGGAGAGCGGAACTCTCCTAGCGGTGGCGCCACGGTGATCGGCACCGTCCTCCCGCACGACGGCAGTGCCACCCCAGTCGCACTTCCCGGCATCTTCAACTATCGCACGATCGTCCGAGCGACGTTCTCCGGCAGCGTGGCGCGCACCTGGAACATCGCGGGCCAGGATCCCGCCCCCTCCTATGGGCCCGCAGGGCCCGGCGGCGACGGCAACGGCGGAATCTACCTGGCAGGTGGAGGGGCTGGGGGCGGGGCGGTGACCTCCAGCAGCGGCAACGTGCCGAGCGTGGAGATGTACCTGCCCATGCTCGGCAGCTACACCGTGGGTCGCGGCGGTCTGGGCCAGCCGTCACACGACAACCCCGCATGTGGGCCGTTCTCCACGGAGCCGTTCTTCGACTGCATCACCTACTCGGGGACCGGCGGCTCGATGTCGTACGAGACCATCGACGTGCCGATCACGGGATCCGTGAGCAACCAGAATCCGCGCACGGGTCAGATCGTCACCTTCAGAGTGCAACCCCAGGTGTCCGAGATCGGGGGCCTGAGCGTGGCCCTCAACGACATCGAGTGGCTCTTCGTCGCCGACGATCCGGCCGACGAGCAGCCCGAGAACCAGTGGGCCCCCGCGCAGCCGACGGGTTGCAATGGCGCTCGGCAGTGCGACCAGTTCG